>JAGWSK010000537.1 GCA_028869355.1 Alphaproteobacteria bacterium
CCGATTTTCCGCGGGTGTACCAGGATGTAAAGGCGATATTCGGCGTTACGCTGGTGGTTGACCGCATGGATGGAACGCGCGCCCGCAGTTCACTCTATTACAACAAGGGCAAGCTCTACATCGCGGAAGCAACCGTGCTGGCGGCGCGCGGCGACAAGGACATGACCACGCCGAGCCGCTTCGATCAGACGATCCGCTTTCCACCGGACGGACGGTTCGATAAATGAGGCGGCGATTCCACAGGGGAAGAGGAAAGGTCTAGCGCGCCCGGGTGATTTCGACGCCGGCGGCTTCAGCGCCGGCCAAAGCATGCAGCTTTTCCACGCGAATGCACGCCCGCACAACGCGGGGGTCTTCCAGACAGGATGCAGCGATTCGTTCGGCCAGCGTTTCGGCCAGATTGATATGTCCGGCTGAAGCAAGAGCACGGATTTTTTCCGTCACCGCCTCATAATCGATCGCGTGCTCCAGCCGGTCATCCGGCGGAGCGTCCTTCGCAGTCAGTCTGACATTGATGCGAACCGGTTGTGGTTTGCCGTGTTCATGGCCGTGCACACCGATGCGTGCCAGCAATTCCAGATTGCGGATCAGCACCAGAACTTCGCTCATTCGATGACGCCCGCAATATCCGGAGTTTGCCAGACAAGGTGCTGTCCACCATCGGCGACAATGGTCTGGCCGGTGACCGAACCCGCTTCCAGCAGATATCTGACCGCGGCCGAAACATCTTCCGGGGATGTGCCGTGGCCAAGGATCGTCGCCGCCTGCTGGTGTTTGAAATTGGCCTCGCTCTGGCGCGCATTGCGCAGAGTCGGTCCAGGGGCAACAGCGTTGACGCGGATGCGCGGCGCCAGCGCCTGCGCAAGAACCGTCGTCAGCCAGTGGAGTCCGGCTTTGCTCACGCCATAAGACAGGAATTGCGGTGTCGGCTTGAACACGCGCTGGTCGAGGAGATTGACAATGACACCGTGCGTGTTCGACGGAAGCTGCTCGGCAAAGTTCTGGGCCAGAACCAGCGGTGCCCGAAGATTGGTCTCGATGTGCCGGTCCCACGACATGCGCGTCATGCTTGCCAGCACATCACCCTCGAACACAGACGCGTTGTTCACCAGCGCGGTCACCGGTCCAACCGCCGCGTTGGCTCGCGCGATCAGCCTCTGGGTATCATCTTCGGATTGCAGATCGGCTTCCAGAGCCGCCGCATGGACCCCAAGTTCATGCAGGTCGGATACAGTGTCTTCGGCTTCGGCCTGTGACTGGTTGTAATGCACCGCGACCGACCAGCCCGCCTTGCCCAGGTGCAGCGCGATGGCGCGCCCAAGCCGTATTGCGGCACCCGTGACCAATACTGTCTTGATGGCCGGCATCATGACGTCTGTGTACCGCGGCTGATCTGTATTGTCGAAACTGTTACGGGACGAGGACGGCCGCGCCGGACAGCGCACCAGAGCGCAGATCGTTCACCGCGCGATTGGCATCGCTCAAAACGTAGGGCACAGTTTCGGTTCGCACGGGGATTTTCTCTGCCAATCCAAGGAATTCGACTGCGTCAGCACGCGTGAGATTGGCGATCGAGCGCAGCACTCGTTCCTCCCACAGAATCTTATACGGGAAAGTCGGTATATCGCTCATATGGATGCCGCCGCAGACCACAACTCCTCCGGGTTTGATCGCCGCCAGCGCAGCGGGGACCAGTTCGCCGGCGGGCGCGAAAATAATCGCCGCATCGAGTGGCGCTGGCGCCTGAGCATCCGATGGACCGGCCCAAACGGCACCCATTTGCAACGCAAATTTGCGCGCCCTTTCGTCGCCCGGGCGGACAAAGCCAAAGACTTCCTGGCCCTGAAAGCGCGCCACCTGAACCGCAATGTGGGCCGCGGCGCCAAATCCGTACAATCCCAGGCGCGGCCCACGGCCGGCTGCCTTCAATGCGCGCCAGCCGATCAGGCCTGCGCACAACAATGGCGCTGCCTCAGCATCGCCGAAGCGGGCGGGCAGCGGGAAAACATACCGTGCATCTGCGTAGGTCATGGCGGCAAAACCGCCATCGATCTGATAGCCGGTAAATCTTGCGTTCGGGCACAGATTCTCGCGGCCCATGCTGCAGTATTCGCAAACTCCGTCGGTCCAGCCCAGCCACGGGATTCCAACCCGGTCGCCGGGTTTGAACGTGGTCACGCCCTCGCCGATTTCCTCGATCAGGCCCACAATCTCATGGCCGGGGATGATCGGCAGAACCGGATCCGGCAATTCGCCGTCGATCACGTGAAGATCGGTGCGGCAAACCGCGCAGGCGAGCACCGAAACGCGAACTTCGCCGGGCCGCACCGGGCGCACCGGCCGCAAGGCGGACTCCAGCGGCGTGCCGGCGCGCTTTAGTTGCATCGCACGGAACTCTGCTGCCATGGAACTGCCGCTTGCGTTTAATAACCTGACATCATTCTATGGCCGCAATAGTGACCGGATCAAACCGATGGGCGTGGCGCCTGATTTCCTGATTTCCGCGACGAGTAACGGCGGGCAACCGATGGATGGCGATGCGCTGCGCCGGGATCTGGCGGCATTCGCGCGCTACGAATCCGACCGCAGCACTTTGCGAAAACACGCGCTGGACACAATCAAAACGGCATTCCAGGCGGCGCGGGAAAAGATTCGGGCAGGCATGGAATCCGGCGTGAGTCCCGGAGTCGCGGTGGCGCGCGCGCTGTCCGCGCTGCAGGACACGACGCTACAGGTCATCTACGACCTCGCCACGCGCCATTTCTATCCGGCGCCAAATCCCACGACTTCCGAACGGCTGGCGATGGTCGCCACCGGTGGATATGGCCGCGGCATGCTGGCACCCTCGTCCGACATCGATCTCCTGTTCATCCGGCCGTTCAAGGAGACCGCCTGGGATCAGAGCGTAATCGAGTCCGTGCTGCATATGCTGTGGGACATGGGACTGAAAGTCGGGCACGCGACGCGCTCGGTCCCGGAATGTCTTCGGCTCGCAAAGGAAGACATCACCATCCGCACGTCACTTTTGGAGGCACGCTTCCTGTGCGGCGACCGGCCGCTGTTCGATGAGTTGTGGGGCAGATTCTGGGGCGAAATCGCGATCGGGAACGGCCAGGAATTTGTCGCCGCGAAGCTCGCAGAACGCGACGGACGCCATGCACGGCAGGGCGAAAGCCGGTACCTCGTCGAGCCGAATGTCAAAGACGGCAAAGGCGGTCTGCGCGACCTGCAAACGCTCTACTGGGTCGGCAAATATCTCTATCGCGTCACTGATCCGAGCGATCTCGTCGCGCATGGGGTGTTTACAAAACAGGAATACAAGACGTTCCAAAAGGCCGAAGCCTGGTTATGGACGGTGCGTTGTCACCTCCATTATCTCGCCGGGCACGCCGAAGAGCGCCTGTCATTCGATGTTCAACCCGAGATCGCCAAACGTCTGGGATATACGGACGCCAGCCTTCACCGCGCCGTCGAACGATTCATGCGCAGCTACTTCCTGGTCGCCAAGGATGTCGGCGATCTGACGCGCATTTTCTGCGCCGCGCTGGAAGAGCAGCACCGCAAGGATCACCCCTCGGTTCGCCGGCTGATTCCCGGATTTCTCAAGCTGCGCAGCGCGTCGGACGACTTTTACGTCGAAAATGGCCGGCTTGCCGCGCGATCCGGACTGTTCCGCGAGGATCCGGTCAATCTCATCCGGCTGTTCCATGTCGCCGATTCCAAAGGGCTGGACGTTCATCCCGCGACCCTGCGTTCGGTGACCCGCAAGCTCGATCTGATCGGCGATGATCTCCGGAATGATCCGGCTGCCAATCGGCTGTTTCTCGAAATCCTCTGTTCCCGGAGAGATCCCGAACGTGCGCTCCGGCGGATGAATGAAGCCGGCGTGATGGGCCGCTTCATGCCGGAATTCGGGCGCGTCGTCGCGCTGATGCAATTCAACATGTATCATCACTACACGGTGGACGAGCATCTGCTGTTCACGATCGGCAATCTGTCGCGGATCGAACGCGGCGAGGTGCGCGACGAGCTGCCGCTGGTCAGCGATCTGATCAAGCGTATCCAATCGCGCGAAGTGCTCTACGTCTCCGGTCTGCTGCACGATATGGCCAAGGGGCTGCCCGGCGATCATTCGGAAGTCGGGGCCGCAATGGCGGAGGCGGTTTGCCCGCGGCTTGGGTTATCACCCGCCGCGACAGCGACCGTCTCGTGGCTCGTGCGCCATCACCTGGTGATGAGTGACGCAGCGCAGAAACGCGACGTTTCCGATCCCCGCACGGTGCAGAATTTCGTCCATGCGGTGCAGACGCCGGAACGGCTGCGACTGCTCCTGATTCTCACGGCTGCCGATATCCGCGCCGTCGGTCCGGGTGTGTGGAACGGGTGGAAGGCCCAGCTCTTGCGCGATCTCTATTACGAATCCGAGACTCTGATGTCCGGAGGCGACGCGCAGCCCACCCGCTCGGCACGCGTCGACGAAGCGAAAGCTGCGCTCGAAGCCAAACTCGGGAATTTCACCGCGGCTGAGCGGCAGCAGGCGCTGTCCCGGCATTATGACGCGTATTGGCTGGCCTTCGGCCCGAACGAACTGGCGTGGCACGCGCGTCTGATGCGCGACGCAGATGCAAAAGCCGAGAAACTTGCCATCGGCGCGACGGAAGACGAGGGCAGCGGCATTACCGAAATCGTCATCTACACGCCGGACCATCCTGGTCTGTTCTCGCGTCTGGCCGGGGCGATTTCAGTCTCCAACGGCTCGATTGCCGGCGCCAAAATCTTCACCACATCCGATGGTTACGCCCTCGATATCTTCCGCGTCCAGGATGCTTCGGGCGGCCCGTTTGGCGATGGCGGCCGCATCGACCGGCTACGCCAGACGATCGCACGGACACTGTCGGGCGACATCAAACCGCGGGAATTGCTGGCGAAGCGGCCACAG
>JAGWSK010000538.1 GCA_028869355.1 Alphaproteobacteria bacterium
CCGGATTCACAGGCGGTGCTCTGTTTCCAGAACCTGAAGCGCGTACTTTCCGCGGGCGGCATGGACCTTGGCGATGTGGTGAAGCTGACGGTTTACCTCGTCAGCGACTCCTACCGGACCTCCGTCAACAAACCCTGGCATGAACATTTTCCCGATCCGGAACACCGTCCGACTCGTGATTCCCTGGTGATGCCTCTGCGCGGTGGAAATCTGATCCAGATTGAAGCCTGGGCAGTGGCCAAGGAACTCGGGCAGGGTTACCCATAACGCGGGTGCCTACTACGACTGCTTCCGTCACGAATCGAGACATCGGCCGGATCAAGCGGTTTGTCGTGTCTTGACCACCGCCGGCGGCGGCAACGACGACCCCGGCCCCCTGGAATAGTCCGAGCGGCACTCATCTCTGATCGAACATCTGCACGTTGATCCCGTCGGGGTCCTTGACGTGCAAGCCGGCATAAGGATCGTCAAGCGGCGCTGCGCCGTTCCGCATCGCATATCGCGCCGCGGCTTCCTTGGTGAAACCAGGGACGCCGATGGCGAAGTGATCCACGATTCCCGCGGGGCGTTGCGTGTTCAAGGACACCAGCGTCTTCGTCGTGCCGAGCCGAAGAATGCCGAGCGGCTTGTCCTCGCTGATCACCTTGAAGCCGAACATCTTCTGATAGAATTCGGCGGAACGCTGCATATTCGCGACCTGGATGCTCACATGGTCGATGATGGCGGTCTTGAAATCGAGCTCCGCTTGCGCAGCCGGCGCGGCAGCAGCCGTCCCGCTCGCGGCCAGCGCGGCGAGCGTCGCCACGAAATGTCTGCGGTTGAGCTGACCTTTTTCGAAGCGGACTACAAGATCGGAAATGATCGACTCCATGACACCCTCCTTTGGTGGACCATTTTCCCAAGCACGAGCGGCCGCTTTTCGCCAATGTCGCGGGTAGCGTGCTGCTCGCGTTTGGGTTCGTCACTGTCGCAGATATAATTCCAATCGCATGAATGGCGCTCGTTAACTTCGGATGTTGGCGATACCTGGCCTGTCCATTAGTCCATTGGAAGCTGCGCGCCTGCGCACGGATGTCGGTTAACCCGATGACCACGCTCTCCCGCCATGGGGCGCTCCGCGCACCCATGCGAATTCCTCAAGCTTGATATCGCACAGTCGCCGCATGGGCCATATCGAGGCCCATGCGGTTTGACTTAGACCGAGTAGCCCAAATTGCGGAGCGGCAAAGAACGTACCCGCTCCCCAGTGGCAGCGAAAATGGCGTTGCAGAGCGCCGGCGCGAACGCCGGAAATGCGGGTTCGCCCATGCCGGTGGGTGGAAAATCCGACTGGATGAAATACGCCTCAATCAGCATGGGTGCGAAGGGCATGCGCAAGGTGGGATAATCGTTGTAGTTCTGCTGCTGGATACGGCCCTTCTCGAAGTTGATCTGCAACCCCATCGCGGTGGAAAAGGCGTCGGTTGAAGCGCCCTGCGCCTGGGCTTCCGCCCCGGCCATGTCAATGATGGGACCGACATCGATGACCGCCACGATCCGGCGCACTTTGATCCTTTTGTTCGCGTCGACGCTGAGCTCCACGGCTTGCGCCACATGGCCCGCATGGGAATAGCACCAGGCCAGCCCCAGCCCGCTGCCCTTCGGCAGCGACTTGCCCCATCCCGCCTTCTCGGCGCAGAGCTTGATCACGCCGCTGGCCCGGGCGGGACTGAAGTTGACATTTTTCTCCTTCGGCGCCAGTTCCGGCACCGGGCGGTTCACCGCATCCACCAGGAATTCGACATGGTCGCGTCCGGCGGCCAGCGACAATTCATGCATGAAGCTCTGCACCGCGAAGACTTGAGCATTGTCACCCGGAGCGCGCCACGCCCCCGTGGGGACGACCAGCGGCATCAGGGTGCTGCTGCGGCGCAGATTGGGTGCAATCGTGGAGTACTTCAGGTTTTCGGTATAGACGGCACCCGACGCTGCAGCCTTGCCGTCGGCCGTAAAGGTGATGAAATGCTCCTGCCAGGCATCGAGCTTGCCATTCTTATCGATTGCGCCTTTGAATTGGTGATAGCCGGCGGGGCGATAAAAATCGTGGCTGAAATCGTCTTCCCGCGTCCATTGCAGCTTGACCGGTCTGTTGACCTTGAGCGCGATGGCCGCAGCTTCGCACCCATAGTCATTGACCAGCCGCCGCCCGAAGCCGCCGCCGACACGGGTCTGATGGATCACCACCTTTTCTTCCTTC
>JAGWSK010000539.1 GCA_028869355.1 Alphaproteobacteria bacterium
CAGCCGCAAAGCACTTCGGCCACCAACCAGTTGACCAATATCTTCATTATCAACGACTCCGGGACCACCAATCAGGGTTCCATCCGTGTCGAGGGTATCGACTGGAACGGCAGCTATAATATCGACCTGGGCGATCTTGGCGCCTGGAACACGGGTATCACCGGTACCTATTATCTGCACCGCTGGTCCCGGATCGTCAGCGGCGGACCCATCATCGACCAGTTGAATCAAAACCTGGCGGCCGCCGCAGGCGTGCCGCAAAACGGCGTCGAAACGCTTCCCAAAATGCATTACCGCGCGCGGCTCGGCTGGAGCGATGGGCCGTTCACCGCGACTCTGTTCATGAACTACGTCTCGCATTATTTCCCCGCCACGGAGGCGACTCCGCCGAATGTGAATTTCCAATGCACCGCATCGGGCGGCAGCGTCGGTGGTGGAACGTTCCCGTGCGCGATCAGCAGGTTCACGCAGTACCTGCCGTCCTTTTATACATTCGATCTCTCCCTCGGCTACAACACGGGAGATCTTCCGGCCAGTGATTACCTGAAGCGTCTGACACTCCAACTGACGGTTCAGAATCTGATGGGTAAGCATCCTTCCCAGGAATTCGGCGCCGGCGGCGGGCCGCGTGGCGCCGCCGGTTACGACATCATCGAACCGGATACCGGGCGCGTCATCGGTGTGAGCGTAGTGAAGACCTGGTAGGGCAATTGCTTACTCGCACGCGGCACATCGGCGTCTTTTCCCGGGTACCAAAAATGCTTTCGGCGCACGGCCGTTCCACCCAGGCGCCGGGGATGATGTTAAACTGTTTTTCGCGAGCCCCTGGATGGCCAACCGGCATTCACATCACTGGGTAGACGGCGCTGCGGTTGAATGGAGCAAGACATGACGACATCCGAACTCGAGATGCACCGCCGGGGCGCGATTGGCGCGACACTGGGCGCTCCGTCGTTGGCCGCAACATCCGGGGCATCCGCTGCTCCGGACGCGAAGCCGCCAACCACGATCCGGACGGCGCCGCCGCCGCGTGGCTGCTTCGGCATCGTGCAGCCGGGCATCAAGCGCACCGCCTTTCTCAACGCCCCACCCGGGATGAGCCCGGCCGCATTCCAGGACCATTGGATCGGCACTTACGCGTCCGGCCTCAAGACCCGTGGCGCGCGGACCATCACCGTCAACCTGATTGACAAGGAACACTCGCCCGAGAAGCGCTTTGATGCCGTGACCGAAATGGTCTTCGATAGTGACCGGGCGTATGAGCAGGAATATCTGGTCTCGCGCACCGCCTATACCGAGGAGGCTGAGCACACCAAGCCGTCGATCACTATCATAAGCCGGCAAATCGGCATCCGGGACTTCGATCCCGGCAGGCCAAAGCCGGCGGTCAAGCGTTTCGGAGTGTTGCGGAGAAAGCGTGAACTGACGAGCGACGCACTGGCGGTCAGTTGGCGCAACAACCATGCCCCGCTGTTTGCCGCCAACGACTATCTGCGGCGCTATTTCATCAACCTGACCGACCGGACCTACGCCCCGGACGTGCCGTGGGACGGATATGCCGATATCTGGTGGGACGACTTCGCGAGCACGGCATTGCACTCGGATGCCCGCGTGCCGTTACCGGATTCCGACGCCGAAGAAGTCATGTACATGTTCATGACGCCCCACGTCGTGATTTGATCAGGCGCTGCACTCAAGCACCGCCAAAATCGTCATGGAATCATCCGTATACGATGCGGTGATCATTGGCGGCGGCCATAACGGGCTGGTTTGCGCCTTCTATCTCGCGCAGGCCGGATTAAGGACGATCGTGCTCGAACGGCGGGCTGTGGTTGGGGGCGCTGCGGTCACGGAGGAATTTTATCCGGGCTTTCGCAATTCCACCGCTTCCTATGCGGTGTCGCTGCTGAATCCAAAGATCATCCGCGATCTCGATCTGTATGGCTGCGGTCTGCGGATTGTCGAGCGCCGGGCGGCGAACTTCCTGCCGACCGCCGACGGCCGGTACCTGATAACCGGCGAGGGGAAAACACCTGCGGAAGTCGCAAAATTCTCGCGAACCGACGCCGAACGGCTCGACAGCTATGGACGCGCGCTCGAACGGGTTGCGGATGTGCTGCGCCAACTCGTTCTCGCCAGGCCGCCCAACGTCGTCGAAGGCAGTTGGCGCACGGCCCTGCCCGAGCTGATGCGTGCGGTTGGCGCTGGAAGAGCGTTCGCGCGCCTTCCGATGGAAGCCCGCCGCGACGCGGTCAGGCTGTTCGCCGATTCCGCCGGCAACTTTCTCGACTCATGGTTTGAGAGCGAGCCGATTAAAGCCGTGCTCGGCTTTGACGGGATCGTCGGCACCTATGCCA
>JAGWSK010000055.1 GCA_028869355.1 Alphaproteobacteria bacterium
TGCCCGAAGGTCAACGGGCGCAGATCATCAATGCCGTTGATCTGGTCCGCATGCGGATGGGTGATCAAAACCGCATCAAGCCGCGAACACCGCGCCGCGAGCAGTTGCTCGCGCAAATCCGGCGAAGTATCGACCAGAACCGCGGTCGCGCCGCGGCGGACCAGAAGCGAACAGCGCCGCCGCCGGTTTCTCGGGTTGGCAGGATCGCAGGCGCCCCACTCGCCCGCACCATTTGCGCCGCCAAGCCGCGGCACGCCGGTCGATGAACCGCAGCCGAGAATGACCGCATCGAGAAAATCCGTGCTCACGCCCGTGCCGCCCTGGAAAACAGGCGGAAAAAATTATCGGTCGTGGTACCCGCCAGTTCTTCCGGGCTGACGCCCTTCAGCTCTGCGAGCATGGCGGCCGTGTGCACCAGGAATGCCGGTTCATTGCGCTTTCCCCGCACCGGCTGCGGCGCGAGATAGGGACAATCGGTTTCCACCAGCAGCCGGCTCAGCGGCACTTCCTTCAATGTGGCGCGCAACAGCTCCGATTTCCTGAACGTCGCGATGCCCGAGACCGAAATGTAGAAGCCGAGTTCGAGGGCCGCCCCGGCCAGACGCGCTGTTCCCGTGAAGCAGTGAATCACGCCGGAAAACGCGCCTTTCGCCTGTTCTTCCGCAAGAGTCGCAATCGTGTCGTCCTCGGCATCACGTGTGTGCACCACGACCGGCAATCCGCTTTGCCGGGCTGCCGCAATATGTTCGCGAAAATTGGCGATCTGCGCCTCACGCGGACTGTGCAGGTAATAATAGTCAAGGCCGGTCTCGCCGAATCCGACGACCTTTTCATGCGCGCTCTCGGTCAGCAGCATTTCGGCGGTCACCGGCTCGGCCGCTGCGTCATGCGGGTGGACCCCCACCGTGCAATGAATATCGGGCGCAGACTCCGCCACACTGCGGACAGCGCCAAATCGCTTCAACGCCGTCCCGATGGTCAGGAAATGCCGCACGCCCGCGCTGCGCGCCCGCCTCAGGACATCGCCGAGCTCGGGAGCAAATTCCGGAAAATCGAGATGGCAGTGGCTGTCAACATACATCGTTCAACCTTCTGCCACGCGCCAACCAGCGTCACAACACGCGTTGCCGGCGCGCAGTGGCGATCAGCGCCGCGGCGGCCAGCACAGTCTGCCGCGGATCCAGATTGACTTCCGTGGCGCGGGTAAACAGCCCGTTCAATTGTTCCCACAGCTCGACCGCACGCTGGCCGCCATGCCCGGCTTCAGCCTGAGCACGGACCCGGCGCGAAACCGCCCGCTGCAAAAAATTTCCAAAGTCTTCGAGATTGTCAGGGCGCCTGCCGGTGCGGTCGGCGAGCTTCAGCATCGCGGTCCAATCCGGTGATCCGCCCCCGACCGTTGCCAACAGATGTTCGGCATCTTCGGCCAATTGCGCGCCTTCCTCGCCGGCGAGCCTGAGTGCGAGGCCGAGCGATCCCCCGGACAGGCGCGCCAGCGCGCTGCGTTCGTCGGGACCAGGGTCAGGCGCCATGCGCGCCAGCATTTCGACCACGAGACTTTCCGCCAATGGCTTCATATCGAGCCGCTGCACGCGGGAGCGTATGGTCGGCAGCAGTTGACCCGGAGCATGGCTGATCAGGATCAGCAGCGAGCGTGCCGGCGGTTCCTCAAGATTTTTGAGCAATGCGTTTGCGGCATTCGGATTCATGTCATCGGCACTGTCGATCAGAGCGATACGCCAGCCGCCTGAGGCGGATTTCAGTCCGAAAAATTCGCCCAACCGGCGAACCTCATTCACCGTGACGACCGATTTGAGTCTGCCCTTCTCGTCCCACGGCCGCTTCAAAACCAGAAGCCCCGGATGTGCCTGCGCCGCGACCTGCCGGGAAACCGCATCATCGGGAGATACGAACAAATCCGCCGGACCGTCACCACTCGCGCCGTAGCGCAGCAGATAACGGGCCATGCGATAGGCGAGTGTCGCCTTGCCGATCCCCGGCTCGCCCGCGAGCAGCAGCCCGTGCGGCGGCCGTCCACCGCGGATCGCGCGTGCAGCACGCGACA
>JAGWSK010000540.1 GCA_028869355.1 Alphaproteobacteria bacterium
CCCGCATCCATCGGCAGAATTTGATCAATTACGGGGTTCTGCCGCTGACTTTTGAAAACCCGGCAGATTATGACCGGCTGAAGCAGGGCGATGTTCTGGCCGCGCGCGATTTGCGTCAAACGCTCAAAAACGGCGGTCCACTCAAGCTGGAAGTGAAGGGGGGTGGTTCAGCCAGTATCGCAACCCGCCACGATCTCACGCCAAGACAAGTGGAAATCGTCCTGGCCGGTGGATTGGTCAATTGGCGCCGCCAGCCGGTGGCGAAATCACCGGCGCCGGCCACGTGACACGCCCAAAGCAGAAAAACGGAGTCGCAGTCCACTGCGACTCCGCCCGTCCACCCGCTGCCAAAAAGGGCAGCGTTAACCAGGCCGCATTCCGTTCCGCGTCGTTCCGGTCTGGTTTGAGCCAAGCCGCGTCGGCGCTGGTCCTTGCGGCATTTGATTGGCCAAATTCACCGCCAGCTGATTGGTCAGCGGCGCGTGTCCGGCAGCAATGCGCTGCTGGCTATTGGTGCCATAAACCGCCTGGTCCTGGGCCGTATTGGCGCGAATGATAAGGCTTGGCATTGCGTTGTTCACATTCGATCCGGACCACACAATCAGATCGCCGCGTTGCAACGCTGCGGGCTGCGTGTTCCCACTGGTCGAATAGTTGATGATGTGCAATCGGTTGCCGTTCAGCGAGATATTGCGGCCGCTACGGAACTGGCTCAGGCCGCGGTTGCTCATGATCAACAGTGCAACCGTACCATTGCTGGTGCCGGGCTGTGTGGCAGTCGCGCCGCCGACGCTGAAGAACACGGGATTGGACCACCGGCCGTTCGTCCTGGTCATCAGCACGCCTCCGGGCACGCTCGTGCCGCCAATTGCCGGGGTTTTGCCGGGATTCGGAATGATGAACACGCCTTTCGCGCTGCGCATCAGGTTGGCCACATTGGTATCCGATTGCATTTGCGAGACGACGCCCTGCGAATTCTGCATCAGCGAATCGGCACGGGCGAGATCGTTCGGATTGTTTGCAGTGGGGGCATTGGTGTTCATCGCATTTGTATTCGCGGCGTTCGGGGCATTTGCGTTCGCCGCGTAGCTGTTCTCAGTATTCATGTTCGCCGCATTGGCGGAGCTTGCCGTGTGGGCCGCGGCGTGGTGGTGATGGCGCGCCGCGACTGCCGGGACGGCGATCATACTGCTTGCCAACAGCAATGCCGTGAGTAAGCGAGAGCTTCGCATGATGTACTCCATCGCGCAGTTGTCGAAGAGTCAACGTCCTGGCGTTTTGCGATGTTCCAGATGCAGCATTCACCTGGCAGCAACCTGGCGCGAATCCTTCGGAAAATGCGCGTTCAAAATCCGGAGCACCCTGAACACCGCGAGGTGATCCCGGCCCAGCCATGCCTCCACGCGATTTGATCCATTTGCGGGATGCTGGAACGCGCGGCGATGATCCGCTACGACTTCAGCGAGAGGGCAGGAGTGACGGCATGAGTTTGGCTTGGCGCAGCGCAGCATTGGGATTGTTCGGGTTGTTCGCGTCGACGGCGGTGGCGCAAACGCCTGCAATCGACTGGAAAACGCAGCAGCCAGAAATCCTCAAGCACTATCGCGATCTGGTGCAGATCGACACCCGCAGCGGGCATGAAACGCTGGCAGTGAATTATCTCAAGCAGGTGTTCGACGCTGCGGGCATTCCGGTCGAGACCTTTGCGCTGAATCCGGCGCGGGCAAATCTGGTCGCGCGCATCAAGGGCAATGGCAAAAAGCGCCCGCTGCTGCTGCTGGCGCATACCGATGTCGTTGGCGTGCAGCCTGAGAAGTGGCCAGTGCCGCCATTCGGCGCGGTGATGAAGGACGGCTATGTCTGGGGCCGAGGCACAGCGGACGACAAGGACAAGCTCACTGCCAATCTGATGACCATGCTGCTGGCCAAACGCCTTGGCGTGAAACTCGACCGCGATCTGATCTTTCTCGCCGAATCGGGTGAGGAAGCCGATACCGAAGGCGTCGGCATGAAATTCATGGCCGAACAGCATTTTCCCGCGATCGACGCAGAATTCGCCATCACCGAAGGCGGCAGCACCATGATCGAAAACGGCCATGTGACCCAGGTGGACATTGCCACCACCGAGAAGGTCCCGCGCCGGATCACGCTGGTCGCGACCGGTACATCCGGACACGGATCGGTTCCGCGTCTGGACAATCCGCTGATCCATCTGTCGCAGGCGATCGCGAAAGTGACGGCGTGGCAAACGCCGATGCGCCTGAACGACACGACGCGCAGCTATTTTGAAAAACTGACCGAGATCGCTCCGGCCGGCCGCGCCGCCGAATATCGGGCCCTGTTTAATCCGGCGACCGCGGAAGGCGCGCAGCGCTATCTCGCGGAAAAGGAACCGGAGCACTATTCCATGCTGCGGACATCCATCGTTCCGACAATGCTGAAGGCCGGCGTCGGGCAGAACGTCATTCCGTCTCAGGCAGAAGCGGTGTTCGATATCCGCGCGCTTCCCGATGAGAATGTGCCGATGCTGTTCCGGCAGATTGGGGCAGTGATCGGCGATCCCGCTGTGAAAGTCGTACCTATTCCAAATCCGCGCGAGACCGCGCCGCCATCACGCCTGGATTCGGAAATGTACAAGACGCTGGAACGCGCCGCGCATCAGGTGTACCCGGGCGCCGCGGTCATTCCCATGATGCTGACCGGTGCCACGGACATGTCGTATCTGCGGCCGCGCGGCGTGCAATCCTATGGAATTGACGCGCCGGTCACCGAAAATGACCAGATCAATTACGGCGCGCACAGCGATGTCGAGCGCCTGCCCGAAGACTCGTTGTACAAGCTCACGCAATTCATCTGGAACGCCGCCCTCGACATCAGCGCAAGCAACTAGCGGTCAGTTCAACTCCGCCCGGAGTTGCTGGCGCAGCACATCGATCGGCACCAGCGCACCGCGATGCTCGAAGTGCCAGAAGGTCCAACCATTGCAGGCATCGAGGCCCTGCACATGCGCAGCAATGCGGTGAATCGAGCCGGTGGCGTTGGCGCAGACCAGCGTTCCATCGGCCCGCACTTTGGCGGTATGGCGGCGATCCGGCGCCATCAGCACCGCGCCGGGTTTCAACAGCCCGCGTTCCACCAGCGATCCGAACGGGATGCGCGGTTCGGAGCGCTTTGAGCGCGTGACTTCGACAGCAGACGGTTCAGATGGCTCCACTGCCGCGATGCGGGCCCGTGCCATTTCGACATAGCCCGCATTGCGTTCGATGCCGACATAATTGCGTGACAGGCGCTTCGCCACCGCACCAGTCGTTCCCGAACCGAAGAACGGATCAAGCACCAGATCGCCGGGCTGTGTCGATGCCAGCAGGATGCGGTGCAGCAAGCCTTCCGGTTTTTGCGTCGAATGGGCTTTGCCGCCGCTTCCATCTTTCAGGCGTTCGCCGCCCGAGCAGATCGGCAACAGCCAGTCCGAGCGCATCTGCAACTCGTCGTTCAACGCCTTCATGGCTTCGTAATTGAAGGTGTAGGATTTCTGGTCGCGCGAGTGCGCGGCCCAGATCAGCGTCTCATGTGCGTTGGTGAAGCGACGCCCACGGAAATTCGGCATCGGATTGGTCTTGCGCCACACGACATCGTTCAGGATCCAGTAGCCAAGGTCCTGCAATATCGCGCCGACGCGGAAAATATTGTGGTAGGAGCCGATCACCCACAACGCGCCATTCGGTTTCAGCACGCGCCGCGCCGCGGAAAGCCAGTCGCGCGTGAAGCCGTCATACTCCCCGAAACTGGCAAACTGGTCCCAGCCGTCATCCACCGCATCGACCAGCGAATTGTCGGGACGGCGGAGTTCGCCTTCGAGCTGGAGATTATAGGGCGGATCGGCAAAAACCAGGTCCGCGATAGCCTCCGGCATCGCGTTCATCACGCCGACGCAGTCGCCCTGAATGATCGTGTTCGGACGGAATCCCTCCGTCCCCGAACCACTTTCGTTATCCGACATGGCGCACCCTGCTGCGAAACGCGGCAGAGTGAGTCAGCGGCGACTCGCGGTCAATGCAGAGGAGACTCTAAGACGCCAAAAAATTTCGCGTGAGTCAATTGGACGCAGGATTTCGTAAACCGGTGCGAAACTTCTGCGGTGATGCTGACATGGCCCGAAGCGGTTGAGTGCAACCAGATGCTCTTCGGTGCCGTAGCCTTTATTGGTGAACCAGCCATAGTTGGGAAACTGCTCGTGCAGGTTTTGCATGATGCGGTCGCGCGTCACCTTGGCGATAATCGACGCCGCGGCAATTGACACCGATTTAGCGTCGCCATCAATGATGGTATCGCAGCGGCAGGGCAGGGCAGGCGGGTCGTTGCCGTCCACCAGGGCGAACTGGGGCGTCAGCGACAGCGCGCGGACTGCCCGCGCCATGGCGAGATGCGTCGCCTGACGGATATTGATCAGGTCGATCTCATCCACGCTCGCTTCGCCGACACCCACCGCCGCGCAGTCCATGATCCTGACGAAGGCTTCTTCGCGCGCTTCCGGCGTCATCTGTTTGGAGTCGTTCAGTCCTTTGGGAATACGCTTGCGGTTGAGGATGACCGCGGCCGCGAGCACCGGGCCTGCCAGCGGGCCGCGTCCCGCTTCATCCACGCCGGCAATCGGGCCCAACATGGTCTTCAACAGCCGCCCTTCGTAGATGTAATGCGGCAAGCATCCGCCCGTCGAATCGCCTCGCGGAATCCATAGCAAAGCACGGCCGAAAACCGAAAGCGGCGAACTGCCGTTATTCACATGATGTGATGGAGCACCCGGGGCGGGGTCGATTCAGAATCCGCCTCCCGCAAGGTGGAGGTAGGGCAAATGACTCGACTTGTGATAATCTTCTCTCACCCAAACAGTCCGAGCTGATCGCCGGCCCGCGGCGGCTTGCGGAACCGGGTACAATCGAGTTGCGCGCGCTGCCGGTTGAGCCCGAGGCGGCTGACCGCAAGGCGGAAACGCTGCGCCATGAGTTCGGCATATGGGCCGGTTCCAGTCATCCGCTTACCCCATTCTGCGTCATAGTCCTTGCCGCCGCGCATGGAGCGAATGAGCGACATCACGTGCTTCGCGCGATCCGGCAATTCGCTCTCAAGCCATTCCCGGAACAAGTCCTTGATCTCCAGCGGCAGGCGCAACAGCGTGTAGCCCGCCTCTGTTGCGCCTGCTGATGCCGCTGCCGCGAGAATGTCTTCCATCTCGGCATCATTCAGCGCCGGGATCATCGGCGCAGTCATTACCCCGCACGGGACTCCGGCCCGCGCCAGCTCGCGCAAGGCGTGCAATCGCTTGTCCGGTGTTGCCGCGCGCGGCTCCATGGTCCGCGCAAGACGCCGATCAAGCGTTGTGATCGAAACGAACACTTTGGTCAGCTTTTCACCCGCCATCGGGCCGAGTATGTCCAGATCACGGATGATCAGCGCGGATTTGGTGACGATGGAAACCGGATGCCGGAATTCCCACAGTACGGCGAGAACGGAGCGCATGACTTTGAGTTCGCGTTCGACCGGCTGATAAGGATCGGTATTCGTCCCCATCGCAATGACCTGCGGCACATAGGACGGGTGCCGCAATTCTTCCGCAAGCAGCCGTGGCGCATCCGGTTTGACGAACAGCTTGCTTTCAAAATCGAGCCCCGGTGAAAGGCCGAGATAGGCATGAGTCGGACGCGCGAAGCAGTAGATGCAGCCATGCTCGCAGCCGCGATACGGATTGATCGACTGGTTGAAGGAAATATCGGGCGACGTATTGCGGGTGATGATGCTGCGCGTCGCATCCCGGATGATTTCCGTGCGCAGCCGCGGGACGTCCTCCGGAATGTCCCAGCCATCGTCGAACGCACTGCGCTTTTCGCTGTCATACCGGCTGGAGTCATTTGATCGCGCACCCCGCCCGTGGGTGTGACCATCTGATGGACCGTTCTGCTGCATGCTCCGAAGCTACCGCGCATGTGAGAACAAAGCAAGAACATCCGATGGATTGCGGTCAGAGTTCAGCTTCAGTTCAGAAATTTCGCGGAATGATGCAGTGTTCAGTGTGTCTGAGTTCTATCTAAACGGGGGAAATGCAATGAGGAGACCATTTGCGGCGGGGATTGCAGCGCTGAGTTTTGTTTTGGCGCTCACACCAGTCGCCGACGCCGCAGCACGCTTTGGGGGATTTCGCGGCGGTGGCTTCCGGGGCGGCTTTCGCGGCGGCGTATTCGTCGGGCCGCGATTTGGATTTGGAATCTATGATCCGTTCTGGTGGCCAGGGTATTACCCGTGGGGCTATCCATGGGCTTATCCGTATTTGCCGCCGCCGGTGGTCGTTCAGTACGGGCCCCCTCCGGGCTATGGCCTGCCGACCGGCGCGCCGCAGCAACAGTTCTGGTATCGGTGTGGCAATCCGCAGGGATATTTTCCCTATGTGCAGAATTGCATGACCGGTTGGGAACAGGTGCCGGTCGCTCCCGCTGGCGCACCGCCCGGCGTACCTCCACCGCCACCGGGCGCACCAGCCGGTCCAACACCCAATGGACCTGTATCTGATCAGGTGGTGCCGGGCGGACCGCCGCCGGCCCAACGGTAATCATCGCGCAAAACCGGCGGTGGCAGTTGTTCAGGGCTTCCGCCGGCGGTGTTCTTCCAGGCGCGGCATGATCTCCATGAAGTTGCACGGCTTGTGCCGGTAATCGAGCTGCATCTTCAGAATGCCGTCCCACGCATCCTTCACGGCGCCCGGTGACCCGGGCAGCGCGAACAGATAGGTGCCGTGCGCAACGCCGGCGCAGGCGCGCGATTGAATGGTCGAAGTTCCGATCTTGTCGAAACTGATGCGGTGAAACACAGCTGAGAAGCCGTCGATTTCCTTTTCGAACACACTGCGGAACGCTTCGGGCGTCACGTCGCGCCCGGTCAGTCCAGTGCCGCCGGTGGAAATCACGACATCCACTTCCGGGTCGTCGATCCAGCGCCGCAACAGTTCGACAATCGCTTGCCGGTCGTCGCGGACAATGTTCCGCGCGGCGATCACGTGGCCGGCGTCGCGCACGCGAGTTTCGAGCGTATCGCCGGAAACATCATTTTCCCGCGTTCTCGTATCGGAGACGGTCAGAATGGCGATCCGTGCTGGTATGAATTCCCGCTGTTGATCCGGCACGGCACGACCTTATTGCGCGGCGGTTTTCCCGGTTGCGCTGTGATAAATCGGCCATGCGCCGGCGGCCGCATCGTCCAACCCCGTGACCGGCTCACCCAGGCGCAAACGGTACATCCAGAGATTCGTCATCACCCGTTTGATGTAGTCACGGGTTTCGGCGATTGGAATGGTCTCGATGAACAGCATCGGATCGCTGGTGGCGTCCTGCTGCGACTGCCATTTGGACAGATTGCCTTCGCCGGCATTGTACGCTGCGGCGATGCTGAACAGGTTGCCGTCCTGTTTTTCGAGCAGGTCCTGCAGGTAATTCTGCGCCAGCGTCATGCTGTACACCGGGTCGTCCAGCCGTTGCTTGTTGCGCCCCGCCAGCGACCGGTCGTGGGTGATCGTCGCAGCTGTTTGCGGCATGATCTGCATCACCCCGCGCGCTCCCGCTTTCGATTTCGCCGCAGGCTGAAACCTGCTTTCCTGCTTGGCAAAGGCCAGGATCACAGCCGGGTCCACGGTATAACCACCTTCGGGCTGATATGGCGGTACCGGGTAAAGGCTGGTCAGGCGGCGCTCCGGAGCCACCATTTCGGCGGCCCGCAATTCCAGCGACGGTTCGCCCAGATTCCGCGCGAGGCCGGCGAAAGCCGCATCGAGATCGGACGAAATCTCACCAAACGCGCGGGAGAGTTCGGCTGGGAGCACATCCGTGCGGCCGATCTGCCACATCGCCACCGCCCGGCGCGCCGGCTGGTCCTGCATCAACTGGGCAAAGGAAACCGTATCCAGCGCCGGTTCTGCAAACAGCGCGTTTGCATCCCGGCCAAGCACGCGCAGCGCAAGCAGCCCGTAAAACGTGTCGGGCTCAGAAGCGGCGCGCTCATATAATGTCAGGACGCGTTCCGGTTGGCCGTTGCGCATATGGCTGCGCGCGGCCCAGAACGCCGCTGCCGAATAGGTCCGCGGGACCCGCGAATTGTTCACGATGGTTTCGAAATGGCCTGCGGCGGCGGCAAAATCGCCAAGCTGGTAGAGTGCCAAACCCGATACCCAATGGCACTGCAGGGCAGTTTTGCCGTTCCTTGCGATCACGTCGGCACAAACCGACAATGCCTGCCGATCCTTCTGTTCACCAAGATAAGTGATGGCGACGAAGGCCCCGAGCCGGTCGAAATCTGCTTCGGTCAATTTGGTCCGGACCGACGCGCGCTTCCACAATGCCTCGGCCGCTTCAGGGCGGCCTGCCCGTGCCAGCGACTTAAGCTGCGCATCAAGGCGCCGGACCGCCTGCCGCTCCGGATTGGCATCCTCAAATGCGTCCGGCTCGTTATCTACCCCCCGCCAATGCGGCCGGACCGGTAGTGGCACCGAAGTCTTTGCTGGCGCCCGTTTCGCGGCCAGTTTGTAAATCTTTTCGGCGCCGGCCAGGTCACCGTAGTTCGAAAGCCACTTCTTCAGCTCGGCAAATTTGGCGTGATAGTGAGGGCCAAGGTAGCGCGCTTCGAGAACATATCCGACCAATGAGGTGTCGGAGAGCTCCTTTACCAGAGCTTCAGATTTTGCGACCTGACCCGACTTCTCCGCGGCAAAAATATCACGGTAGGTCCTCACATCGGCGGGTGACAGCACCGTAAAGCTGGTGGTCACGTCGGCGGCGTGGGCCTGTGACAGTCCGGTCACGGACAATGCGACGGAAAGCAGGAGGGGCGCGCGTTTGTTCAACTGGCGGTCCTTCGTTCTGGCGGGCGCAATGCTGCCCGACAAGCAATGCCCTATGCAAGTCCAAGACTTTTGGCGCGTCGTGATATTGCTGTAAGGTCTTGCCACGCCAAGCGTTTTGCCGATGGCTGCCGCAGCAGGTAGGCCGGGTGCAGCGTCAACATTACGGGAATTTCACGCCCACTCGACGGGCAGCGATAAATCTCCCAACGCCCACGATGGCGCAAAATTCCTTGCAAACCGGTTAAGTGCCGAACCGGTACAGCACCAAGCAAAACCAATAGCTTGGGATTTGCCAGTTCGATATGGCGGTAAAGAAAGGGTAAGCAAATGGCAGCTTCCTCGGGTGAAGGCTCGCGATTGCCGGGCGGCCGCCAGTTCACGATGTTGGTGATGTAAACCGTCTGCCGGTCGAGGCCGATGGCAGCCAGCATGCGGTCGAGCAATTGGCCGGCGCGACCGACAAAAGGCAAACCCTGCCGGTCTTCATCCGCGCCGGGTGCTTCACCTATGAACATGATCCCGCCCGAAGGATTACCGTCGGCGAACACCAGATTGGTCGCGTGCCGCTTCAACTCACAACCATCGAAAGTGCTCAAAGCCGCCCGGAGCTGTTCGAGCGATTGGCAGGCGGCGGCGATTCCTTCCGAGCTCGCAGTTGTTGGCGTCTCAATTTTTGTTGGCGTTGTGACGTGCGGGCGGACGACCGGGGCTTCGTTGATCGCCGGGCTTGTCTTCGGTCCGTGGTTTGGTGTGGCGCGGGCCAGACGATTGACCGGAGCTTCGCCAATCGCTTCATCGGCGCCGCATTCGACCAGCCACTGCAAAGCGGCGCGCGCTTTTTCTCGGGTCAGATCACTCATTGGATTATGGTGTAGCCGAATCGCGGAAAAATTCTAAACCCCGGATGAGCACTACCCGCGAAAGCATGGAATTCGACGTCGTGATCGTCGGCGCAGGGCCGGCAGGTCTCGCGGCGGCGATCCGCCTGAAGCAGTTGTCTCCTGACGTCGGCGTCTGCGTAATCGAAAAGGGTGCGGAGGTCGGCGCGCACATTCTTTCCGGCGCCGTCATCGATCCTTCCGGCCTTTCCGCCCTGATCCCGGACTGGCGCGACAAGGGTGCGCCGCTCGAGACGCCGGTCACGGACGACCGGTTCTACTATCTCGGCGCGACCGGCCGGCTGCGTATCCCGAATTTTCTCATGCCGCCGCTGATGAGCAACGACGGCAATTTTATTGCCAGCCTCGGTTTGCTGTGCCGCTGGTTGGCAAAACAGGCCGAGGATCTCGGCGTGGAAATCTATCCAGGCATCGCCGGCGCCGATATCGAATGGGGCGCCGGGGGCGCGGTTGCAGGCGTGATTACCGGTGACCTTGGGTTGCGGCGCAATGGCGAGCCCGGACCGAGTTATACGCCCGGCATGATTTTGCGCGGCAAATACATTCTGATCGCCGAAGGCGCACGCGGTTCGCTGGCGAAAAAGCTAGTCGAGCATTTCGGGCTCGCAAACCAGCGCTCGCCGCAGACCTATGGCCTGGGACTGAAGGAGCTGTGGGAATTGCCGCCGGAAACACACCGGCCCGGTCTTGTGGTGCACACAATGGGTTGGCCGCTCGACAGCGACACCGGTGGTGGATCCTTCATCTACCATTACGCTGCGAATCTCGCCGCCGTCGGATTTGTCGTCCATCTCGATTATGACAATCCTTTCCTCTCACCGTTCGAGGAATTTCAGCGCTTCAAGACTCATCCTTCGGTCAGGCCAATGCTGAATGGCGGACGGCGTATCGCCTATGGCGCGCGCGCGATCACCGAAGGCGGATTGCAAGCGGTTCCGGGATTGAGCTTCCCGGGGGGCGCGCTCATCGGCTGTGCCGCAGGATTCGTCAATGTGCCGCGGATCAAGGGCAGTCATAATGCGATCCTCACGGGAATCTACGCGGCCGAAGCCGCGTTCGAAGCGCTTCAGCAGGGCCGCGCAGGCGATCTTCTGGATGGTTACGAAAAGCGCTGGCGCGCATCGCCGGTGTATCGCGAGCTGCGATTGGTCAGGAATGTGAAACCGCTGTGGGCGCGATGGGGTACGCTTGCCGGAGTGCCGCTGGGCGCCATCGACATGTGGTGCAACCAGTTGCTTGGGTTCAGCCCATTCGGAACATTGGCCGGTCAGGGACCGGATTACGCGCATCTGCGCCCGGCCGCCAAAGCGCGACAAATCCAATATCCAAAGCCCGATGAAGTCATCAGTTTCGACCGGTTGTCATCGGTTTTTCTGTCCGGAACGCGGCACGATGAAGACGAACCGGTTCACCTCAAATTGAATGATCCGGACCTACCGGTGCGGGAGAATTTGCCCGTCTATGCGGAACCGGCGCAACGCTATTGTCCGGCGGGAGTGTTTGAAGTGGTTTCGGTCAATGGCGCACCAAAATTTATTATTAATGCCGCGAATTGCGTGCATTGCAAAACCTGCGACATCAAGGATCCGGCGCAAAATATCATCTGGGTTCCGCCACAGGGCGGTGATGGCCCGGCATACGGCATGATGTGACGCCGCATTCAAATGCAGCTATGATCGCGTCCGTCGAGAGGAAAGTCAGAACCGTGAAAATCAGAACAATATTGCTGTTGGCGACGGGTTTGAGCGCATTGTCCCTGGCGGCGTGCAGCAGCACGGCCATGGTGGCCCATCTGGCGACGCGGGCCAGCAATCCGCCGCCGTCGAACGCGCTGGCCGGCGCCTCCACATCATTGGCTGGCACCTATCTCGCGGGCAATTTCGCTGCGGCACAGGGCGACGTTAAGGCCGCCACGGAATTCTACTCGGATACGCTGAAAGACGCGCCGGATAACGCCGACCTGCTCGAACGGACCTTCCTGTTTGCAGCCGAAGGCGGCGACATGGATCGCGCGGTGACATTGGCCAATCGGGTCATCGCGATCGATCCCGACAATCGGCCGGCACATCTCGTGTTGCAGGTCGGTGCGTTGACCAAAAAAGATTACGCATCTGCCATCAAGGATGCATCGAGCCCATCCAATGGTCTGTTCGCCACGCTTACCAACAAGATCATGGAAGCCTGGGCACGGGCCGGATCGAAAGACATCGATGGCGCACTTGCGGCGCTCGATTCATTGTCCAATCAGCGCGGCGTGGACGGGCTGCGCCTGATGCACACAGCGCTGATTCTCGATTATGCGGGCCGGGACAAGGAAGCCGAGGACGCTTACAACAAGGCGATTGCCGCAATGGGAACAGGACCGCGCGGGACCGAGGCCTATGGCCGGTTCCTGTTGCGGCACGGTCGCGTCAATGATGCGAAGGCGCTGTTCGAGCGCGCCGATCGGGAAAACCGGGGCAATCCTTTCGCCGAATGGGCAATGAGTGATCTCATCCCGATGAAAAATCCGGCGCCGCTGATCTCTTCGCCGGCGCAAGGCGTGGCCGAGGGCCTGTTCGGGATCGCCGCATCGCTCAACGATCAGCGCAGCACCGATGTTGCAATCCTGTATCTCAATCTCGCGCTCTATCTGCGGCCAGACTTTGATCTTGGCCGGGTGCTGCTCGCCAGCCGGTATGAGGCAATGGAGAAATACGACGTTGCCAATGCCATTTACGCAGGCATTACGCCGCCTTCGCCCTATTACGCTATGACCCAGGTCCAGGCCGCGATCAATGACGGTCGCGAGGGCAAGCCGCAGGACGGCATTGTCAAACTGAAAGCTTTGTCCGCCAGCCAGCCGCAGGAGAGCGACGTCTGGACCGCACTGGGCGATCTGTTCCGCAGCTCAGATCAGTATAAGGAAGCCGCTGCCGCCTATGACAAAGCGATCGCAGGCATACCTCCGGGCGACCGAAGACTGACCGGACTTTATTATGCGCGCGGTGTTTCATTCGAACGCTCCGACCGCTGGCCGGACGCCGAACGCGACTTTCAGGCCGCCCTCAAGATCAATCCCGATCGCGCCGACGTGCTGAATTATCTGGGTTATAGCTGGATCGAGAAAGGACAGCATCTCGATCAGGCGGTGCAAATGCTGGAAAAGGCGCGCGCGCTGCGTCCGATGGACGGTTTCATCGCGGATAGCGTGGGTTGGGCCTATTTCCGGCTTGGCCGCTTCCAGGACGCGGTTCACACGCTGGAAGAGGCGGTGCAATTGGCGCCCGGCGCATCGGACGTGAACGAGCACCTCGGCGACGCTTATTGGCGTATCGGCAGGAAGATCGACGCCAGATACCAGTGGCAGCACGCGCTGGCGATGGACCCGGATCCGAAGCAAAAACCGATTCTCGAACGCAAACTGCAATTCGGGCTTGACGCGGTTTCCGCTTCGGGGAAGTGAGTTCTTCGACCGGCGGCCGTTCCGCCGCCACCATCCGCGTTGCGGCGCCGGCAAAGATCAACCTCTTGCTGCATGTGGGCGAACGCCGGCCGGATGGTTTTCATGAACTGCAAAGCCTGATCGGTTTTACCGAAGCAGGCGATCAGCTCGAGATTTCATCCTCGGCAGAGCTGTCACTGGCTGTGAGGGGCCCGTTTGCAAGCGCGCTGCCGTCGAGTGACGACAATCTGGTGCTGAAAGCCGCCCGCGCATTGCGGCAGCAATCGCGCCGGACCGACGGCGCGGCGATTGTGCTGACCAAGAATTTGCCGGTGGCGTCGGGAATCGGGGGGGGTTCGGCCGATGCCGGGGCGGCATTGCGTGGTCTCGACAGATTGTGGGACCTCAATTTGTCTCAGCAACAGCTGCTCAAATTGGCGGCTGAGCTCGGATCCGATGTTCCGGTTTGTCTGCTCTCACGGCCCTGTTGGGTAGAAGGGCGAGGCGAAGCCTTAAGCGAGTTGCCGCCATTGCCCCGCATGCCGGTCGTTCTGGTCAATCCGGGCGTGGCTGTCTCAACATCCGCGGTGTTCGGCCTGTTGAACGCGCGCAGCGGCACCGCGCGGAGCAGGCCCGCAAAGCCGCTGGAAAGCCTGTGGGATGTCATCGGTTATCTCGGCGACGCTGGAAACGATCTTGAAGCACCGGCATGCGAACTGGCGCCGGCCATTCAGGAGGTGTTGAACGCTTTTGACCGCGAGCCGGGTTGCGCATTGGCGGCGATGTCGGGAAGCGGCGCCACGTGTTTTGCGCTGTTTCATGATCCTGATTTTGCCGAAGGTGCGGCATCGAGGATCGCGCAGGATCATCGATCCTGGTGGGTCTCACTGACCCGTTTCGCCGGCCCCGCGATCGGTGACCCGAATGAGGAGTGAGGAGTGAGGAACGAGGAACGAGAAGCGAGATGTAGCCGAGCGCCGCCTCAGGCGCGAGGGCAGTCGGAATCGCCGGAGCGATTCCAGCCCGAGCGGAGCGCGAGCAAGAAATTGGCCCTGTCGCGCAAAGCGCGACATCTGCATTTTGATTCTGCCTCGACCGCGCAACACGCGCCGAGTGCGGGCAATTTCCGCGCGAGGGATGCGGCCAGCGATGTCTAATACACTCTGTCGACCACGAAATTGGCGACATCGGCGAGCGCCGAGCGGATCGGCGACTCGGGACACACATCAAGCGCCTGCCGCGCGGCGCGCGCATAGGCGCGCGCCCGGTCAATAGTCTCAGCAAGCGAGCCGCCGCGCTCCAGAATCTCGATCGCATGCGAGAGGTCGCCTTCGTCCTGAAAACCGGCCTCAATTGTCTTGCGCCAGAAGCGGCGCTCGTCATCGCCGGCGCGGGAAAGCGAAAGAATGACCGGCAGCGTGACTTTCGCCTCACGGAAATCGTCGCCGACGGATTTGCCCATCACCGCCTGCCGGCCGGAATAGTCGAGCGCGTCGTCGACGAGCTGGAATGCAATTCCAAGATTGTGACCATAGCTGCGCATGGCTTCGGTCTGGCGCAGTGCGGCGCCGGCGGCATGTGCACCGGCCTCGGCGGCGGCGGCAAACAACGCCGCGGTCTTGGCCGAGATCACCTTGAGGTAGTGCTCCTCACCGATCGCAAGATTGCGCGACATCCGCAGTTGAAGAACTTCGCCTTCCGCAATCACCGCCGAAGCATTGGCGAGAATGGCCAGCACGATCGTCGATCCGACTTCGACCATAAGCTGGAACGCCCGGCTGAACAGGAAATCGCCGACGAGAATGCTGGGTTTGTTGCCCCAAAGCGTATTGGCGGCAGGACGTCCACGCCGGAGCATGCTCTCGTCCACCACGTCGTCATGCAGCAGCGTTGCGGTGTGGATGAATTCGACCGCGGCTGCGAGTTTGATATGGGCATCGCCGGAACAATGGAATTGCCTGGCCGAGGCAAGGGTAATCAGGGGACGCAGCCGCTTGCCGCCGGAATCGACGAGATGGCGCGCGAGGTCCGGGATCAGCGCCGCTTCGCTGAGCATCCGGGAGTGAATCACGTTATCGACGGCGCCCAGATCATCGCCCGCCAACAAAGCGAGCCGCTCCACCGGGTTTTCCGGCGGGGTTAAAAGAGCGATCTCCCGCACAATGTTATCCATAGCGGCTTGCGGCCTCGAATTATTCGCGTCATTTAGAGAAAGGCGCCGATGCCGGTCAAGAAAGCGTCGTAAACTTGGCTGGCCGGAGCAGGATGGCCATGAAAGAGCTCTTGCGCACCAACAACTTCGTTTACCTCTCCTATGCCCAGGCGATCCTGCAGGACGCCGGCATCGAGAGCCTGGTGTTCGACAGCTATATGAGTGTCATGGAAGGCAGTATTGGGGTGCTTCCGCGCCGCCTGATGGTCGCGGATTTTGATCTCGGGCGGGCGAGGAGACTGCTGGACGAAGCCGAGCCGCCCAATCCCGAATGGACGTGATCGTCGATTGCACGCTTGATGGGTTTCTCGACGGCCGAATTATTGCCGCACAGCCGAAAGCCGGTTTTCGCGCCGGTCACGACACGGTTCTTCTGGCCGCAGCCGTTCCGGCAGGACGCAAGGTTCTCGAGCTCGGTTCAGGCGCGGGCATTGCCAGCCTTTGTTATGCGCGCCGCGTCGCGGACGCCGAAGTACTGGGGGTCGAAATCGATCCGGACCTGGTCGCGATTGCGATAGACAATGCCGCGCGCAACGGCCTGTCCGAGCGCGCGAGATTCCTGGCGGGGGACGCGCGTGCGCTTGCTGATGCCGCATCAGAATTCGACCAGGTTTTTTTTAATCCGCCGTTCCATTCTCCGGAAGGAACGGCATCGGCCAATCCGGCGCTCGACCGGGCAAAGCGGGATTTAGATAGCAACATTACAGCGTGGACGAAATCCGCGCTGGGTGCCGTGTGCCGGAATGGCAGGGTGACGGCGATGCTGCGTGCCGACCGGGTGCAGGACATGATCTCAGCAGCGGCAAATCACACGGTCACTTTATTTCCGCTGATTCCGCGACGTGGAGTCGCACCGAAGCGCGTCATTGTATCGGTCATTGCCGGTGAAGCAGGACCGGTGAAGACCCGTGCGGGTCTGGTGCTTCACCGCACCGACGGCGAAGCGACTCCGGAAGCGGACGCAATCCTGCGCGGTGGCTGTTCTTTGCCGCTCGGGTGAATCAAAGCGTCTTCAGATATTCCAGCAGGGCGGCTTTGTCGCCGTCCGGCAAATTGGTGCCGAAGAGATGACCTCCATTTCCATTTCCGGGAAGCGAAGTATCGAATTTGGTCCCCTGTTTCGCGGCATCCGGCCCATTGCTGACAAAGCCGACGCGCACCGGATCGTAAACATCATATCCGGCATAGAAGGTCTTTGGTCTGTTGGTGGGGACGCGCAGCAGGTCCGCGAGACTGGGTACCGAACCATTGTGCAGATAGGGTGCGCGTGCCCAGAGGCCGTCCAGCGCCTGCGCCATATAGCCGGAGGTTTTGCGGAAATGGCTGTAGTGCCAGCTGTAATCGCTGAGGCCGTTGAATCCGGCAACCGCCTGCGTGGTCCAGGAATCAAACCGGCTGCGGTCTGTCCCGACGGCGGCAATCGGTATCGGCTGGCCGGCTTTTGCGCCGTCAAATGCATGACATTCGGCGCAACTGGCGCGGAAAATGGGTTCACCACGAGCGGCCAGTGATTTGTCCATCGGGAACGGAAATGGCGGCGCCTTCAGACCTCCAATCCAGTTTTGCAGCCGCGTCACGCCGGCCAGATCGATCGTGCGGTTGGTCGCGCCATTGCCAATCGCAGAATTGAGAAAGATCTCGGTCAGCGATGTGTTCAGACCATCGCGATGCAGTCCGAAATTGGTGCGAGCGTTCCAGTTCCACAGCGGCACCATGCGCGCCGCACCGACGCTGCCGTCCCATGGCAAATGGACCAATTGAACCTTGGCCGGATTGAATGGATCGACACGGCCCGGTCCCCAATCGGGCACAGTATCCATCCACCAGAGCTGCGCCTGCTGCGCCAGCAGACCGGTTTTCATCTGTGGAATGATCAAATAGCGCAGCAGGGCGCGGTCAATGATTGAAACGGGTTGTTTGCGTTCAATCGCGGCAATCAGCAGGTCTGGATTAAAGCGGGGATCAGCAGCCGCATCGAAAAGAAAGCGGAAATAACGCTGAATATCGAGTGTGCTGTTGGGGGCTCCGATCAGCAACTGCCGCGGCGCTGACGGCGACACGCGGACGCTGCCTATGTGACAGAGCCCGCAATTGAGACCGACGCGTTGGAAACCGACGGTCTCGACGGGCAATCCGATCGGCGTTCCGTGGTCCTTGTCCGACAGGAATCCGAACGCGGCATAACCGCCGGAAGGAATTTTTTCCGGGAACACATCGGGCAATACGGCCCATATGTCATAAGGCAGTCCGCTCGCCGGCTCGACGCCGACCGAACCATACTTAAAATGGTCGACGTCCGAGGCGTAGCGAACGGGCACTTCGCGGAGCAATTTGTACCACCCAACCGCGCCAAACAGCGCCACAACGGCGACGATGGCCAGCAGCGTGTATCCGCGCCGCGTGCGAAGCCATGCCATCAAACAGGCGCAGGTGCAGGCGCAGGAAAGATATTCTCGGAATCGCGCAACAGCCGGACCAGAAAGATCAATTCGAGAATGCCGAATGTCGAATCGCCGAGTCCGAGGCGCGCGAAACCGGCCGGCATGAATCCCATCCCGACGCCGATGAAAAATGTGCTGGCGGGAACAAGACGCCCGACAATCAGCAGCCACGCATTGGCGCGATAACGGTCGGGATCATGTGCGGCCGGAATATAGAAGCAGCTGAGAATGGCCAGCAGCACCGAGTAATTGTAGATCCAGATCGTTGACGGTACATCGCCGAGTCCGAAATAAGTGAGTAGTGCGGCCGTGTTGAAGAAAATCGCCCATACCGCGAAACTCCAGTTCGCGATGACGCCGAGCCAGACAATGATTTTGAACAGCTGACGGTTTGTGATCATGGCCGTGTTCCCGACTATAATGTCTTGAGATATTCGAGCAGAGCGCGGTGGTCCGCATCGGACAGCGTGGTGCCATAATAATGGCCGGCGTTTGAATTGCCCTTCTCATGGGTGTCGAACATGATGAATTGCCGGCTGGCATTGCTCGCCACGTTGCTGACAAATCCAACACGCGCCTGATCGTAAACGTCATCGCCCGCATAGAATGTCGCCGGGCGCTGGTCGGCCGGTTTCAGCAAATCATCGAGCGTCGGCACTGAGCCGTTGTGCAAATATGGCG
>JAGWSK010000541.1 GCA_028869355.1 Alphaproteobacteria bacterium
CCGGAAAAACTCGAAGCATTCGGGCAGGAGCTGATTGCGGCGCTGAAGACCGTTTATGATCCGGAAATACCCGTCGATATCTACGAACTCGGACTGATCTATAAGCTCGATGTTGCCGACAATCTCGACGTGACGGTCGATATGACGCTGACAGCGCCGGGCTGTCCGGTCGCCGGGGAGATGCCGAATATGGTTCGCAGCGCGCTCCAGGGCGTTCCCGGGGTCGGCGAGGTAACGGTCAACATGACTTTCGATCCTCCGTGGACACCCGAACGTATGTCCGAAGAAGCCAAACTTGAATTGAACATGTTTTAGCCATGACAGCTGCACGTACCACCACCACACGGCCACGCCGTGAACGCCCAAAGGTGCTGCGCCTCACCGACGCGGCCGCGGCCCGGATTCACGAGATCATGGAAAAATCCGATGGCCGTTTCATCGGCGTGCGCGTCGGGGTGAAGAACGGCGGATGCGCCGGAATGAGCTACACCATGGATTACGCGGAATCGCAGAACCAACTCGATGAGGTGGTTGAAGACAAAGGCGTCCGTATACTGATTGATCCGAAGGCGGTGATGTTCCTGATCGGGACCGAGATGGATTATGCACGTGAAAAACTCGCGTCCCGCTTCATATTCCGCAATCCGAATCAGACCGAGGCTTGCGGTTGCGGCGAGTCGGTGATGATTCGTCCAGCCTCTCCGAACGGCGAGTCCGACGCCTGAGTTAACCAATTGGCGCGGGATTCGCTGAACGATTCCCTTGACATTAACCAATGGTGTCCATAGCTTAACGATTCGTTAACCATGATTCGCGCTCGCGGTGGCGGCGTGGAAGCATGGTGAAACGCGTTCAGGACTGCGCCATTAGCGCGTCTGCGTCGGGGGGTATAGATGCTCGCGTATGAGGAGCTTAAAGGCTCGCTCGGTTGTTCAATCCGTGTCCGGGCGCCGCGTTATGATGCGCACAAGCTGTTCCCCAGTTTTGCCCCCCGGGTCTGGATCGGATCCACGTCGTTCAAACTTCACAATATCAGTCTCGGCGGACTGGCAGTGGTCTGCAACCATGCGACCACTGATATTCCCGAAGTGGGTGATGTCGTTCCGCTGTCGATTCAACAGTCGGGACACTTGATCTTTGAAGCCAACGCAAAGACGGTACGGCGCGAGAATACGGTTTTTGGGTCGAAGATCGCATTCAGCCTGGTCAATAGTTTCATCGAACTGGACAAGTTGCTGTCACGCAATGTGCAGGCGCGGATTGCCGCACAATCGGTTGCAACAAATTCCGATGCGGCCCGGCTGGTGCCACAGGAATACCGCGCGCTCTGTGCCGATTTCCTCAAGGTTCTGCGCTCATATCGTGACTTGCTGCAGGAAGGCGAGACCCTGGCCCGTTCCTTCGGGCGCGGATTTGACGGGGACAGCGCCTATGATGCTTGCGAGCCGCGGATTCTGCAGAACTGGCGTTCGCTCTGGCGCACCGGGAACGATCTGGTCCGCAGTGTGATGCCGGACCCGGCCGCGCGGGACGCGGTGAAGCATTTTACCGAAATGGTGATCACGCCCGAGATGCGTCACGCAGCCATCGTCGATCGCAGCTATTCCAAGCCGCTTGGCTATCCCGGTGATTTCGAAGTGATGAATCTCGTCTACGCATGGGAACGCCGCGGCGCCGATGTTTACAGCCAACTTCTGCACCGGGTTGGCCTGGATGTGGCAGAGTGCATCCGCACGCGCATGGAAGTGGTGCTCAAAACAATCGAGTCGGTGGTCGCGGCCAGGGGCAACCATAGAATCGTGCGGGTGTTGAGTCTTGGCAGCGGGGCGGCACGGGAAGTCGAGCTGTATCTTTCAAAAACCGGATTACAGGGCCGGCATGTCGAATTCACCCTTGTCGATCCCGAACAGTCTGCGTTGAATTACGCACTGGAAAAGACCTGGCCGTATGTCCTCAATTCAGCCGGTCACGCGTCTGTCCAATGCCTGCATCTTTCTTTCGTAGACATGCTGCGCGGCGGTGGGGCATTCCATAGTTTGCCTCCGCAGGACCTGATCTACTCGGTGGGGCTGCTCGATTATCTCGCCGACCGGCGGGTCCACAGCATTGTGCAGCGTCTGTACGGACTGCTGGCGCCGGGCGGGGTGATGGTCGCCGGCAACATGAACGAGACGCCCCTGAGCACGCTCTGGCCGATGGAGTTCATCAGCGACTGGTCGCTCTATTATAGAAGCGAGTCGGAGATGCTGGGCTGGACCGAGGGTCTCAATCCTGCAAGCGCCTGGACCGAGACTGATTCGACCGGCCGCGTCCGCCTGCTGCACATTCAGAAGGTCTAACCGCTAGGCCGCGACACCGGCGGCGGCAGATGCGCCAATGAGACGCCAGGAAGGCAGACGGACGGAGATGGTCGTGCCTTTGCCGACCTGGCTTTCGATCTCGAGCGATCCGCCGTGCAATTCGGTCAGTCGCTTCGCATAGGGCAGGCCGAGGCCCACTCCGCCGTGACGCCGTGAATAGCTGGTTTCCACTTGCTCGAACGGCCGCAGCACGCGCTCGAGATTTTCCGGCGCGATTCCGATTCCAGTATCTCCGATCCTGAACGTCACTCCCTTTTCCGGATGAGCAGAGACTTGCATCCTGACGCTGCCGCCTTCTGGCGTGAACTTGATCGCGTTGGTGATCAGGTTGGAAAAAACCTGCAGCAGCAGTCTCTCGTCGGCGATAATGCGCACTTCGTGGGACACGCTGCCAAAGGCAAGGCGGACACCGCTCTCATTGGCCCGCATCTGACACATGCGCATCGAGGCCCGCAGCGTCTCGGCCGCATCGAACTCGGATTCGCTGAGTTCGAGCTTGCCGGACTCGGCCTTCGCCAGGTCGAGGATATCGTTGATGATGGCAAGCAAATGTGCGCCGCTTTCGTTGATGTCGCGCGCGTATTCGGTGTATTTCGAATTTCTGATCGGCCCGAAGAGTTCGCGGCTGATAATATCCGAGAAGCCGATGATCGCATTCAGCGGCGTGCGCAACTCATGGCTCATGGTGGCCAGGAACTCGCCGCGCGACTTGTTGGCCCGCATGGCTTCGGCCAGGGATTCGGAAACCAGCCAGTTTTTCTCCTCCACAAGCTTTTGGGCGACATAGGCCTGGCGCATATAGAGTTCCTGGATATATGCGGCGAGCAGACCGACTCCGCTTGCCATTCCGAGGAAGAAATCATTGGAGATAAATACCGGCAGTGGAATCGGATTGAGCCACAGCGCGACCACCTGATAACAGCCGAGCAGCCAGATCGACACCGCAGCCGAATAAAGGAAGTTCAGGCGGATGAGATTGCCGCAATAGCCGACGATCAGGATGAGGCCCGCATAATAGAGAGTGTTGGACGGCGCTCCCATGATGGCGGTCATTGCCACCACGCCCATTCCGCAAGCCATCATCGCGACCGAGAGAGCCGGTTGGATGATGCGGTAGAAGTCTGCCCGGAACGTCAGCAGGAAAACGATCACCAGAATCGGTGTCACCAGCCCGAAGCGGATCATGAGGACGGCGAAACGCGCGGGATCTCCCAACACAATGTCCAGCGCGCCGAATGCCATGTAGAGCACGATGCCGGCGAACTGATAGGCGCGGACAAAGCGGATCGACTGCGCCAGCGTATCACGCTGGAACAAGGTTTCAGCGCGCGCGTCCCTGAACTGGAGATTGAATCGGTCCAGCTCGAAACGCGGCTTACCAGCCTCCGCCCAGTCGTTACCCCAATTCATCGGTTGCAACTCTTGAACTTTTCCCGGCCACGCGATGCCGGGAAAACGCCCTTCGTCCACGCCGGAGCCTAATCGGCCTGCTCCAGCCCGAAAGTTTTAAACGATTCGGGGTTAATATTTCGGAAATACATTCAATGGACTGGCGCCAAATTGCCTAGGCGGAATGCCGCAGAGCGTTGATGATCAGGCGCAAGGCCGGCGCGATGTCCGGCCGCGCGAGGCCCACAGCGAGGTTGGCGTGCAGGAATCCGACCTTGTCGCCACAATCATATCGGGCACAACTGGTTGTCACGGCGTGGAACGGGAGCCTTCCGAGCAACCGCGCCATGGCATCGGTCAACTGAATCTCATTGCCGGCGCCGCGCTCCCGCCGCTCCAGTTCGGAGAAGATTTCCGGCGGGAGGATATATCTGCCGATGATACAGAGGTTGGAAGGCGCCTCCGCGGGCTTCGGCTTTTCGACCACGCCGAGGACTTCGGTAATCGGTCCTTTGCTCGGGCCGGGTGCAATCACGCCATAGCGCTGGGTTTCCTCGCGCGGCTTTTCCTCGGCCGCCACCACGACGCCGCCGCCGATTTCACGCCAGGCAGCGACCATTTGCTTTAGCGCACCAGGCTGTCCGACCATCAGGTCATCCGGCAGCACCACGGCGAAGGGTTCATTGCCGACCAGATGCTGCGCGCAGAGGACCGCGTGCCCCAGTCCAAGCGGCTTTTGCTGACGGGTGAACGATACCGCGCCGGTATTCGGCAGGCTTTCGAGAAGGCCATGCAGTTCTTTGGTTTTTTCACGCGCGGACAGCAGCGATTCCAGCTCATAGGCGTGGTCGAAATGGTCCTCGATGACATGCTTGCCGCGTCCGGTGACGAAGATGAATTGTTCGATTCCGGCTTCGCGCGCTTCTTCGACGCCATATTGGATGACCGGCTTATCGATGACTGGGAGCATTTCTTTGGGAATGGCTTTGGTGGCGGGCAGGAAACGCGTGCCCATGCCGGCGACGGGAAATACGGCTTTACGGATGCGCGGTGCGGGCATGGGGAATCCAGATCATTGGCGCAGCATATCAAGAGGTTCAAAGACTTACTCAAGGAGCGTCGAAGCATGGCACAGCGCCGGCGCCGTGGTCCATATGTGAGGAGGGGGCCCGCGGCGTGAATATTTTTCTGACGCGCGGAAACCATTGTCGGATTCCCGCAAGCCTTGCGCCGGGGGCAGAGTAATACGGTTAACGCGTGCTATCCGCTTGCCTGAGCCGCCGGGCGGCCGATGCTGAAATAGGCAAACCCTTCTCTCGCCATTTCCTCCGGCCGGTAAATATTGCGCAGATCGATCATCAGCGGCTGCTTCAGCAATTCCCTGGCCTTGCGCAGATCCAGCGCGCGGAATTCGTTCCATTCGGTCAGGATCACGACTCCGTCCGCGTTGCTGATCGCCGAATAGGCATCATCAAAACACCTGATGGACAGGAGTTTTTCGGCTTCGCGCATGCCTTCGGGGTCATAGGCGTGAATCACGGCGCCCTGTTTGGCCAGTTCGGGAACAATCACGAGGCTGGGTGCATCGCGCATGTCATCGGTGTTCGGCTTAAAGGTAAGGCCAAGTACGGCAATGGTTTTTCCGGCCACCCCGCCGAAGGCAGCGACGATTTTGTCGACCATCCGCTCCTTGCGCGCGTCGTTAACGTCCTTCACCGCCTGCACAATGCGCATCGGTGCGCCGGCAAGTTCGGCGGTGCGCAGAAGCGCGAGAGTGTCCTTGGGAAAGCATGAGCCGCCATAGCCCGGACCCGCGTGGAGAAATTTCGATCCGATGCGGCCGTCCAACCCGATGCCGCGCGCCACATCCTGAACATCAGCGCCGACCTGTTCGCACAGATCGGCAACCTCATTGATGAAGGTGATTTTGGTCGCAAGGAACGCGTTCGCGGCGTATTTGATCATCTCGGCGGTTTCGCGCGAGGTGAACAGCATCGGCGTTTCGTTGAGATAAAGCGGCCGATAGAGTTCGCGCATGACAGCGCGCGCTCTCTCGTTTGCGACGCCGCAAACCACCCGGTCCGGCCGGCGAAAGTCTTCAATGGCGGATCCTTCGCGCAAAAACTCGGGATTGGAACACACATCGAAATCGGCATCGGGCCGGATTCGGCGGATGGTCTCCTCGATCCTCTGTCCCGTGCCCACCGGGACCGTCGATTTGGTGATGACGACCGTGTAGCCATCGAGGGAGGCTGCAATTTCTTCCGCGGCGGCGAAGACATAGGACAGATCCGCATGGCCATCGCCGCGCCGCGACGGTGTTCCCACCGCGATGAACACTGCGTCGGCATCGTGAACGCTGGTCGCGATCCCGGTTGTGAAGAAGAGACGCGCGGCCTTGACATTATCGGCGACGACTTCGGCAAGTCCGGGTTCGTATATCGGCATGCGCCCGGACCTGAGGCGGTCGATCTTGGATGCATCTTTGTCGATGCAGACGACGTGATGGCCGAATTCGGAAAAACAAGCGCCGGAGACCAGCCCGACGTAACCGGTCCCCATCATTGCAATTTTCATGACCCGCCCGCGTTATGCCTGGTTTTCTGTTTCGCCTGCAAAACCCGATTTTGCAAGAAAAACATGCCACTATCCCGCCCGCAAATAGCGGATGGCGGCATCCCGGCCAAACAGATAGAGCATGTTCCGTAAGGATTCGCCGCGCGCGGATTTCAGTTCGGGATCACGTTGCAGCACGAGCCGGACGTCATCATGTGCCGCCGTCAGCAAATCCTGATGGATGGCAAGATCGGCGAAGTGGAAATCGGGAAGGCCGCTTTGCCTGGTGCCGAGGACTTCGCCCGCGCCCCGCAGGCGTAAATCTTCCTCGGCAATGAAAAAACCATCATCGCTTTGGCGCAGGATCGCGAGCCGCTGCCTGGCGACGGTTCCCAGCGGCTCCTGATAAACCAAAAGGCAGCTTGCCGCGGCATTTCCGCGGCCGACCCGGCCACGGAGCTGATGCAATTGCGCGAGGCCAAAGCGCTCCGCATGTTCCACCACCATGATGGCAGCTTCTGGAATATCGACGCCGACTTCGATCACCGTGGTGGCGACCAGCAGGCTGGTTTCGCCATTCTGAAAAGCGCGCATTGCGTTGTCGCGATCACCGGGTTTCATGCGGCCATGGACGATCCCGACTTTCGCGCCAAAGATTTTGCGCAAGGATGCCGCGCGTTCTTCCGCCGCGGCAACATCCAGCACGCCGGATTCTTCGACCAGTGGGCACACCCAAAAGCAGCGCCGGCCTTTGGCCAGCGCGCGGCGCAGCCCGTCGATTACCTCATCCAGACGTGACGATGAAATGACGCGGGTCGCGACCGGCTTGCGACCCGCCGGTTTTCCGGTCAGGCGGGAAACCATCATGTCGCCATAGGCGGTCAGTTGGAGCGTGCGCGGAATCGGGGTGGCCGTCATCACCAGCACATCGACAGGGGCGTCACCTTTCCCTTGCAAAAGCATGCGCTGATGAACCCCGAAACGATGCTGTTCGTCGACCACGGCGAGCCCGAGGTCGCGAAATTCCACATCATCGGAAAAAATCGCATGCGTGCCGATCAGGATATCGATCTTGCCTTTGGCCAGGCCGGCGAGCAGGGCCGCGCGCGCCGCGCCGCGCTCGCGTCCGGTGAGCAGCGCAATGCGCAGGCCCGCCGCTTCCGCCATCGGCGATAACGAGGCCAGGTGCTGCCGCGCGAGGATCTCTGTGGGCGCCATGAGCGCGGCCTGACAACCCGCCTCGACCGCATTCAGCATTGCGGCCATCGCGACAATTGTTTTGCCGGACCCAACGTCGCCCTGCAGCAGCCGCAGCATGCGCGTGTTTTCTTCCATTGCGGCGGTGATTTCGGCGATGGCCGCAGATTGGGAATCGGTGAGCTGAAACGGCAGCGACGCCAGCACTTTCGCGCGCAGCTTGCCTCCGGATTTCAGCGAACGACCCGGTTTGGCGCGCATGCGGTTGCGAAACAGCGCGAGTGCCAGTTGGTTGGCCAGCAATTCGTCGAAGGCGAGCCTCATGCGTGCTGGCGCAGACGGCGCGAGTTCGTCATCGCAACGGGGAGCGTGCGCGGCAAGGAGAGCCGGTTTGAAATCGGTCCAGTCATTAAGTTTGCGCCAGGCGCTGTCCTGCCACTCGGGCAAATCCGGCAGCCGTTCCAGCGCGCGGCGGATAAGCTTTTGCAGCGATCGGGCAGGCAAACCTTCCGTGGTGCGGTAGACCACGTCAAATTCAGGAACATTGGAATTATCGTCCGCCGCAACAATGTAATCCGGATGGATCATTTGCAGCCGGTCCTGATAGCGCTCGATCTTGCCCGAAAGGGTTAGCTGAGCCTTCACGGGCATTCGTTCCTTGATCCAGTCTTCCCGTCCGGTGAAGAATTTGACTTCCATGGCCGCGGTCTCATCGGCGACCAGCACGCGGATGGGTTGTCGCGAGATGCGCCGCGGCAGATATTCGAGAACATGCACGGTTACGGTGGCTATCCGGTCCGGCTGCGCGTCGCGCAGGGTGGGGCGGTAGGTGCGGTCCACGAGGCTCGCGGGCAGGTGGCAGATGAGGTCCACGATCCGTGCGGGGGCTGGGGAAGTGCCCAGCGCGGTCGTGAGCAGCCGGGCCACCTTGGGCCCGACACCGCTCAGACTGGTGGCTTCCGCAAACAGCGGATTGAGAATCGCCGGTCTCATGATGGTTACTCTATCGCCAGCTCTGGTATTTCGAAGGGCCCGATGCCTGCCCGTTTTTCGCGTGGCGGGGGATGAGGCAAAGACTATATAGAGCCGGGATGACCGAACTGACTGAAATCGAGGTTCGCCGGAAAAAGGCGCTGTTCAGGGCGCAGCGGCGCGGCTTTCGCGAGCTCGACCTGATCTTTGCTGCCTTTGCCGACGCGCACCTCAACCGGTTGGATGCAAATCGTTTGACGCGTTTTGAAGCACTGTTGTCGGTTCCCGACTGGCAGATTTTTGGCTGGATCATGGGACACGAGACCGTGCCACGTGCGTATGACGATGAAGTTTTCGCCAAGCTCTGTTCCTATCGGGACAATCTGAATCTCTGACCAGCATCTGGAATCAGAAACCAGTGGCATTTCCCCCTCCGTCTCGCCGCTTGCGCGGCTCAATTTCGGGCTGCATATCGCCCCTGGCGATCTGCCACGCCCTCAATCCCCCGCAGGCGGGGGAGGAGAAGCACTAGACCTGTGGAACGACTGACCGCCATAGCCCGTGCGCCGGGGCGCATTACCGTCAGCGGCGCACCGCAAGGTTACGACAGCTATGTCGCAGCGGAAGCCGCGCTGCGCAGCAAGGGTATGGTCGTGTTTGTTGCCGCCGATGATGCGAGGGCCGCGGCGGCACTGGAATGCGCGGAATTCTTCGCGCCCGATCTGCCGCGCCTGCATTTTCCCGCCTGGGATTGCCTGCCCTACGACCGGGTTTCGCCGCGTCCGGATATCGAAAGCCGGCGCCTGGCAACACTGGCGGCGCTCGCAGCGCGCGGCGACCGCGCCGGCTCCGCGTTGGTGATCACAACCATAAATGCGATTCTGCAACGCGTTCCGCCGCGGGAGACAATCGCGCAAGCAAGTTTCCTCGCGCGAACCGGAAGCGAAGTGGACCGCCCGCAGCTGATGCGTTTTCTCGCTCGCAACGGTTATTCCAATACCGGAACCGTGCGGGAACCGGGCGAATTTGCGGTGCGCGGCGGCATTGTCGATCTGTGGCCGCCGGGACGTGACCAACCCTTGCGGCTCGATTTCTTCGGCGCCGAACTCGAGACCATGCGCCGGTTTGACGCGGAATCCCAACTCACGACCGGCGCGGAAGACGGCGTTGTGCTGTTGCCGGCCAGCGAAGCGCCGCTGGATCCGGATTCCATCAGCCGCTTCCGCAGCAATTACGTCGCGCAGTTCGGCGCCGTAACCGATGAAGATCCGCTCTATGCGGCGGTCAGCGCGGGGCGCAAGCACGCCGGGATGGAGCACTGGCTGCCGCTGTTTTATGAGCGCCTCGAAACGCTGTTCGATTATACCGGCCATGCGGCGGTTTTCCTCTCGCCCAATGTGGAGGAAGCGAAAGATGCGCGGATCGAGCTGATCGGCGATTACTACGCGACGCGTGAATCGATGCGCTCCGGCGGCGGAAGTCTTGCCGCGCCTTACAAGCCGCTGAAGCCCGAAGCGCTGTACTTAAGCGCGCGCGAATGGGATTCGGCTCTGCAGCACCGCACCGTTCGCGTGCTCTCGCCCTTCCGGGCGCCGGACGATGTGAAATCGACGGACGCGGGCGGCGTACCGGGCCGCGATTTCGCACCGGAACGGGTTCAGGAAAACCGGGCGCCGGACGACGCGCGCGCCAATATCTTCGAAGCGGCCGCCGCCCATATCGCGCGCTTGCAGGCACAGGACCGTCGCGTTCTGGTCGCGTGCTGGACCGAAGGTTCGGCCGAGCGCATGGGCGGCGTGCTGTCCGACCATGGGGTCGCTGCGCTCAAGCGCATCGGCGATTGGCACGAAGCATCAAAGCTGCACCGCAATGCGGTCGGCCTTGTGGTGCTGCAGATCGATCACGGGTTCGAAGCACCGGATTTTGCCGTCCTTACCGAAGAAGACATTCTCGGCGACCGCATGGTGCGGCCGCGCGGCCGGGCCCGCCGGTCACAGCATTTCCTTCAGGAAGCATCCGCACTCGCTGCCGGCGATCTGGTGACGCATATCGAACATGGGATCGGCCGCTATCTCGGACTGAAGTCGATCGAGGTGCAGAACGAACCGCATGACTGTCTCGAACTGCAATATGACGGCGGCAAACTCTTTCTGCCGGTCGAGAATATCGAACTTCTGACCCGGTTCGGATCGGAAGAGACCGGCGTTCAACTCGACCGGCTGGGCGGGGTTGGGTGGCAGCATCGCAAGGCGCGCCTGAAGGCGCGGATTCGCGAGATGGCCGCCGAACTCATTCGCATCGCGGCGGCACGCGCAATGAAAGAAATGCCGGCGGTCGATCTGCCGCGCGGACAGTATGACGAATTCGTCGCGCGCTTCGCCTATGCCGAAACCGAAGACCAGGATCGCGCGATCGCCGATGTGGTCGAGGACCTTGCCAAAGGGCGGCCGATGGACCGGCTGGTCTGCGGTGATGTCGGCTTTGGCAAGACCGAGGTGGCGCTGCGCGCGGCATTCCTTGCCGCAATGTCCGGCAGCCAGGTGGCCGTCGTGGTTCCGACCACGCTGCTGGCACGCCAGCATTTCCGCACGTTCCGCGAACGCTTCACCGGTTTGCCGGTCAGGATTGCGCAGCTTTCGCGGTTCGTGGCGCCGAAGGAGGCGCGGGACGTCAAGACGGAACTGGCGGAAGGCAAAGTCGATATTGTGATCGGCACCCACGCATTGCTGGCGAAGTCCATTGCGTTTCGCAATCTCGGTTTGCTGATCGTGGACGAGGAGCAGCACTTTGGCGTTTCGCATAAGGAAAGGCTGAAGAGTCTGCGCGCCGATGTGCATGTGCTGACACTGACGGCGACGCCGATCCCACGCACGTTGCAACTGGCGCTGACGGGCGTGCGCGATCTGTCGCTGATCACCACGCCGCCGGTGGACAGACTTGCGGTGCGGACTTATGTCAGCCCATTTGATCCACTGATCGTGCGCGAGGCGCTGTTGCGCGAGCATTATCGCGGCGGCCAGAGCTTCTACGTCGTGCCGCGGATTTCGGACCTCGGCGAGGCCATGGAATTCCTCAAGGAGACCGTGCCGGAGGTGCGAGTTGCCGTCGCACACGGACAGATCGGAACCGCCCAGCTTGAAGAGACCATGACCGCCTTCTACGACGGCAAAATCGATGTTCTGGTGTCGACGAATATTGTCGAATCCGGTCTCGATATTCCGACCGCCAACACGCTGATCGTCTATCGCGGCGACATGTTCGGTCTGGCGCAGCTCTATCAATTGCGCGGCCGCATCGGCCG
>JAGWSK010000542.1 GCA_028869355.1 Alphaproteobacteria bacterium
CACGGTTGAAGAAAATTTCGCGCTGCTGTTCCGGTACCGGGGAGTGCCGCGGCCGGAATGGAAATCGCGCACCACCGAAGCCCTTGCCGCGGTTGGTATGCAGGCCTTTGCCGCGCATTATCCGAAGCAGCTTTCCGTCGGAATGCGCCAACGGATCAATCTTGCGCGCGGCATCGCCGCCGGCACCGATATCCTGCTGATGGATGAACCTTTTGCCGCCCTCGATGAACAGACCCGCATGGTGCTGGGCGAGGACCTTTCGGCGCTCCTCAGCCGCACCGGCAAAACGATCCTGTTTGTCACCCACAGTCTTGCCGAAGCGGTTTTCCTCTCCGACCGGATACTCGTCATGAGCTCGCGTCCCGGCCGCATCAAATCCGTCATTGCCGTCGATGAACCGCATCCGCGGCCACCCTCCTTCATGCTGCAGCCGCGTTTCGCCGAATTGCGCAATGACTGTTACAGCCTGCTGCGCGATGAGATTCGCGCCGCCATGGCGGAAGCAAGCGCGTGAGCGGCGCGCGCGCCGTGCAGCTTCTTTTCGCTATTCTCGCGGTGGGGCTCTGGTATTTCGCGACGGAAACCGGGGCTGTCAGTCCGCTGTTCCTGCCCGCTCCCAATGATGTCGCCGCAGCGCTGATCGGCCTGGTACGGACGGATGAGTTCTGGAGCGCGATCCGCGTCACCCTGACCACAATTGCCACAGCCTATGCGCTGGCGGTGATTACGGGTGTGCTGACCGGATATGCATTGACCCGTTCGCGCCTCCTGACCCGTGCCTTTGAACCGCTGGTGAGCGGCGCATTTGCCATTCCGATTACGCTGTTTTTTCCGCTGTTCATTTTGTTCTTCGGCATCGGGCCGGAGTCAAAACTTGCCTATGGCGCGGTGTACGGATTTTTCCCGGTCGCGCTCAACACCGTTGCCGGCTTTGCCAATGTCGATCGCCGGCTGGTCGATGCGGCGCGCTCCATGGGGATCGGCCCGGCAGGTATCCTGCGCCACGTCCTGTTTCCCGCCGCCTTCCCCGTGATCCTCACCGGGCTTCGCATCGGCTTCTTCATCTGCTTCGCGTCGGTTCTCGGTGGAGAGGCGATTTCCTCGGCCTCCGGCATTGGCCACAACATTGCGCTCGCTGCGGAACTGTTCGAACCGGCACAAATGTATGCCTGGATTGTCTGCGTGGTGATTGCCGCACTCGCGTTGAACGGCGCAGTTTCGGCAATCGATCGCCGGTTCCACGAAACATGACGGCGGCGCTGTGAGCATCACCGGAGCAGAACTCGCACGCCCATTTTCCTCCCGCCGGCGGTTATTTGCGCACGCTGATCGCAGCGCGCTGCTGCGCTGGACCACACTCGCGCTGCTGCTGTGTTTCTGGGAAGCGGGCGCGCGGATTGCCGGTAACGCCGGCCTTATCGCGCCGCCGACATCGGTTGCGCGCGCGCTGATTACGCAGGTGCTGTCCGATGCAGATGTTCGCGGCGCGCTGTTTTCGGCCGTGCTGGAAATTTCGGCAGCCTATGCGCTCGCGGTATCCGGCGGGCTTGCAATCGGGCTTGCGGTCGGCTGGACGCGCTTCGGCCGTAACAGCATGTTTCCGATCATATTGCTGTTCTATGCCATCCCGCAGGCGGTGCTTCTGCCCCTGTTTACGCTCGGATTTGGCATCGGGCCCGCAGCGAAAATCGCCTTTGGCTGCAGCCATGGCATCTTTCCGGTCATCGTGAATACCGTGGCAGGCATGCGGAATATCAATCCGCTCTATGTTTCCGCCGCGCGCGCGATGGGCGCCAGCCGCCGTGATATCATTCGCAATGTGATCATGCCTCACATGGTCGGCAGCTTTTTTGCCGGGCTGCGCCTCGCCATGACCATGACCCTCCTGGGAGTGATCCTCGCTGAACTTTACGTTTCGACCGGCGGCATCGGGTTTTACACGCGGCAATTCGCAGATAATTTCGACCCGGCGCCGCTGTTTGCGCTGGTCCTGGCGCTTGCCATGATTGCCATTGCCATGAATGCACTCGTCCGCTTTGCCGAACGCAGATACACGCGATGGAAGGATTGAAAACGACAATGAACATTGCGGGTACTGACATCGGCGGGACATTCACCGACCTTGTCGGCTGCATCGATGGGAAAATCGTAACCTCAAAAACCTCGACTGTTCCGGCCGATCCTGCCGAAGGCGTGGTCGAAACTTTGCGCATCGCCGGTTGCAGCATGCCGTCGATGGGCGAAGTGCTGCACGGCTGCACGATTGCCATCAACACGGTGCTTGAACGCAAGGGGGCGAGGACGGCGCTTCTCACCACCAGGGGCTTTCGCGATATCTATTCCATCGGACGCGGCAACCGCATCGAAGCATTCAATCTGTTTTTTCATCGCCCCAAGCCGCTGACGGAACGCAGCCTGACATTTGAGATTCCGGAACGCATCGATGCCCGTGGCAACGTTCTGACGCCGCTGGATGGAGCCGCGGTGGAGGCACTGATTCCGGAATTGCGCGACCGCGGGGTCGGGGCGATCGCGATATGTCTGCTGCACGCCTATGCCAATCCGGCGCATGAAAAGCGTGCCGGCGCGATCCTGCGGAAAGCGCTGCCGGACGCGTTCATTACTCTGTCGCATGAAATCCTGCGCGAATACCGGGAATATGAGCGTACTTCGACCACCGTGCTCAACGCCTATGTCGGTCCGCGGGTGAAGACCTATTTGCGCCGGCTTGCGGACAGGCTCGAGCGCGAGAAATTCCGCGGCAAGATCCAGATCATGCGCTCGAATGGCGGGGTGATGTCGGTGGGACTCGCGGCGACGCAGCCGGTCGCGATGATGGAGTCGGGACCGGTTGCGGGCATGATCGCAGCCGGCCGGCTGGCGCGCGATCTGTTTCTCGACCGCTGCATCGGCTTCGACATGGGCGGTACCACCGCGAAAACCACGCTGATCACCGGCGGCATTCCGGCCATCGAGGAGGGCTATGTGATTGGCGGGGCGGCCAGCGGCCAGCCGATGCAGTTGCCGGTCGTCGATATTGTCGAAGTCGGCGCGGGCGGCGGTTCGATTGCCTGGATCGACGCCGATAAGGGCCTGCATGTCGGGCCGCAAAGCGCCGGCGCCGATCCTGGTCCCGCCTGTTACGGAAAGGGGAATGATCAGCCGGTGGTCACGGATGCGAATCTGCTGCTCGGCCGCATCAATCCGCGGCGCTTTCTGAATGGCGATATGCAGCTGGATGTCGGGCTTTCTGAACGGGCCATTGCGTCAAAAATCGCGGCGCCGCTTGGGCTCGCCGTTCACGATGCGGCGCTTGGAATATTGCGCATCGCCGATGCCGCCATGTCGCTCGCCGTCCGCGCGGTGTCTGTCAACAAGGGCGTCGATCCACGCGATACGGTGATGATCGCATTCGGCGGTGGGGGGCCACTGCATGCATCCGCAATCGCCCGTGAAATTTTTGTTCCAACCGTCGTCATCCCCAAATTGCCGGGAACATTTTCGGCTCTCGGCATGCTCATGGCCGTCTGGCGCCAGGACTTTGTCCGCACTCTGGTTGGCAGACTGGGTGCACTCGATGCTGCGACGGTCAACGCCGTCTTTGCCGAATTGTCCGCTGCCGCCGAAGAACAACTGACGCGGGAAGGCATTTCCCGATCGGGCGCGGAACTCACCTTCCATGCCGATTTGCGTTACTTGGGGCAGGAGCACGCCATCCCGGTGCCGGTTACGGGGGCGCAATTGATGACCGGCGATGTCAGCCGGCTGCGCGCGATGTTTCATGACGAGCACGCCAAACGCTACAGCCAGTCGGCGCCGGATGAATCCATGGAATGCGTCAGCGTACGCCTGGTCGTGACCGCGGCGCGACGCGAGCGCGAACGCGTGGTCGAACTGTGGATGAACGAGCCGTGGCAACCGGAAGCCGAATTTGAGGAATCGCGGCGGAGGGTGGTCTTTGCCGATGCCGCGCACCCGGTTGAGGCGCGCGTGCTGTGGCGTCCGTCGCTCAAGTCCGGCATGGTCGTCAATGGCCCGGCAGTGATCGAGGAACCGAACGCCACGACGTTGCTGCATCCCGGCGATGCCGCGACCATAAGCGCGGCCGGACATATCATCATCCGGATCGGCTAGGGCGGTATGAGATCAGATCGAATCGAAGACTTTCCTCGCCCCTTTGAGGGAGAGGACGCCGCGCCCGCACTTGCGCCAGCAAGTGCGCACTGGCGCGGCTGGTGAGGGGGGCGTACTTGATGCAACTTGAACTTATCCCGCTTTGGGGAAAATCGTCATGACCAATCCGCATCCCGTGACGGTGGAAGTCGTGCGCAACGCCGTCGTCGCCTATGCCGACGAGATGGCCAATGTGCTGGCGAAGTCCGCCTACAACATGATGATTTACGAAGTGCGGGATTATTGCTGCGGCTTGCTCGACGCAAACGCACAGATGATTTCGCAAAACCGCGGCGGACTGCCGATCTTTCTCGCCGATCTCGGCCCGGCGGTCGAAGACGGCATTCAGCGTTACGGGCTCGACGGCTTTGTGCCGGGCGATGTCATGATCATGAATCATGGCGGCGTCTGCGGCCAGCACCTGAACAATGTCGTGGTGTATGCGCCCTGTTTTCACGACGGAAAAATCGCGGGCTTTGCCGCCACAAGGGCGCATTGGGTCGATATCGGCGGCGTGCGGCAGGGATTCGGTTCGAGCGCGACGACCGACATTTTCGGCGAAGGGCTGCAGTTGCGGTCGCTGAAAATCTACGAAGCCGGCAAACGCAACGAGACTTTATGGCAAATCCTGAAGGACAATATCCGCTTTCCGGAAGCGAGCCTCGGGGACCTGAGGGCGCAAGTCGCCGCCTGCAGTATCGGAATTCGCCGCTACGGCGAATTGCTGTCACGATATGGCCGGCAAACCGTCGAGGATTGCGTCGCGGTGGTCTGGGATCAGGCCGAAGCCGCCGCCCGCCGCGTCGTCGAACAGATTCCCGACGGGGAATATGTTGCCGAAAGCTTTCTCGATAACGATGGTCGCAATCTCGACCAGCGGCTACGGGTCAAGGTGAAAGTCACCGTCAGCGGCGCGCGCATGACGGTCGATTTCAGTGAAATGCAGAAGCAGGTCATCAGCCCACTGAATTCGGGCAAGTCGGGCGGTATCGCGGCAGCGCGGGTTGCGTTCAAGGCGGTGACGTCGCCTGGCCTCGACGTCAACGAAGGCTGCTTTCGCCCGCTCGATGTCATCCTGCCGGAAGGCACCATGCTGAGCGCACAACCACCGGCCGCGCTCGGGCTGTGGAGCATCGCGCTGCCGACGGTGATCGACACCATCTTGAAGGCACTCGCGCCGGCCATTCCCACGCGCATACCGGCTGCCCATAAAGGCGACATGGGCGGATGTTCGTTTTTCGGCTTTCGCCCGGATGGCAGCCGCTTCCTGCTGATGAACATATTCGGTGGCGGCTGGGGCGGACGGCCGGATGAAGACGGCGAGTCCGCCAGCGTATCGATCTGTCAGGGCGATGTTCGCAACACACCGGTCGAGCTACAGGAGATCAAATATCCCTTCATCATTGAAGAGCATGGCTTGCGTCCGGACAGTGGCGGAGCAGGCCGTTACCGCGGCGGTCTCGGCGTCGTGCTCACCTATCGCTGCCTGCAAAAGTGCCGCGCCAATATCAATCTCGAACGGCTGACCGAACCGCCCTGGGGTCTGCATGGCGGACAGGCAGGGGCGATCAATGTCGCCATCATCACGCACGCCGATGGCGAACAACGGAGCGTCAGGAAGGAAACCGAGATCGATCTTGGGCCCGGCGACCGCGTCAGCTTTTTCACCGCCGGTGGTGGCGGCTATGGCGACCCGAAACTGCGGCGCAAGGAAGATTTGCAGACCGATCTGGCGGAAGGCTTCGTAACGCGAGAGGGTTTGGCGGATTACAATGAATCAACCGGAGCCCAAGTATGAGCGCGCTTATCGCAGCGGCGCGAAGAACAAGACTCGCCGCGGCGATGGCGGACGATGGAATTGACCATCTGCTCGTCTATGGCAATGCGTGGCAGAGCGATTATCTGCGTTACGTCAGCGATTTCGGCATTCTCGAAGGCGAAGCGCTGGCGCTGATCTCGCGCAATGGCGACGTCACGCTGTTTCCCGACAGCCCGCTTGAGGCGGATCGCGCGCGCGGCGAAACCACGAATATCGCGGTCGAATATGCGCCCGACATGCTGGGCGAGGTCGAACAGCGGCTCGAAACACTTCGCAATTCAC
>JAGWSK010000543.1 GCA_028869355.1 Alphaproteobacteria bacterium
AAGCTTCTTTGCATCGGCCAGGAATGCCGGGTCGTGCATCACCACCGTCATCGCGCCGCGCTCGGTCGCGAGCACATTGGCCGGAATTCCTGGCGGCCCTGCGGTCAGCCGGCCCATCTCCGACAGCGCCTGCAGCAATGCCAGCAGCTTCTTGCCTTTGTCGTATTTTACATAGTCGGCCATGCGCGGCACGCCGGGCAGGCCATTGGCATTGCCCGACATGGCCAGCGCCCAGAACCCACGGCCCTGGGCAACAAATTCCTTCAGCGAGTCCACGGTCCCCACCTGTGCCGCCACTTCGCCGCGCAACATGCTCATCTCGGCCTCATTGCCGGTGAAGCCGTTGACGATCTGCACATTCAAATGCAGCGCATCGGCGAGAATCCGCGTGTCGTTATACGACGCGGCGCCGATGCCGGAGGCCGCGAATTTGATCGGAGTTTTCGCCTTCATCAGATCACTGATATTCTTGTAGGGCGAGTTGGTCGCGATCAGCAGGCCGCGCGTGTCATCTGCCGCCTTGCCAATCCAGCTGAACTTCGTCAGGTCGAACTGCACGCCCTCGCGGTGGATCAGCTGATCATAGATCAGCCCGGTGTTGAACATGCCGATGGTCAGACCATCGGGACGTGAGGCATAAATCGTGTTGGCGCCGATGATATTGCCGGCGCCCGGGACGTTCTTCACCACGATCCGCGAACCCGGCAGATGAATCTGCAGATAGCGCGCGATCAGCCGCCCATAGGTGTCGTAGCCGCCGCCGGGAGTCGTCGCGACGATGTAGGTGATCGTCTTGCCACTGAACATCGCCGGATCGGCCGCCATCGCCGGCGATGCGAAAACCAGCGCTGCCGCCATCGCCGCCCATAGCCGTCCCGCCATCCCAACCTCCCGAAACTGCTGCAGGGGAGCCTATCGCCCCCCTGCCGGCTTGTCATCCGGGCCGGGTGATGAACGGAAACTCAGATTTTGCTGCGCATTACCGCGTCCCGTTCAAGCCGTTCGGCAAGCTCCAACCACTGTCGCGACAATTTGGAATATTCGCTTGCGCGTTTTGGGCTGCTGCGGGCGCAGTCGGCGGCAATTCGCGCCAACGCACGGTAATGGCGAATCTGATCTGCCACTGGTTGCTGGTTACTCATGACGCATCCTCACCCCAGCCGGTCGCCAGCGTGCCACCACGCGTCTGAATGCGTGCTGAACGAAATCTGACGCTGTGCGTCAGTACCGGTACACTTTGACCTTTTCCTGCGTGATCAATCCGTGGCTCATCATGCCGTCGAGCACCGGCAGGAATGAATTGATCTTGTCTTCGGCATCGACAATTTCGATGACCAGCGGCAAATCTTCCGACAAGCGCAAAATCTTGGCCGTGTGAAGATGGCTGGAGCGGCCATATCCCATCGGGCCGCGGAGCACGGTTGCGCCCGCGAGTTGCATTTCACGTGCCTTCAGCACGATCGCTTCGTACAGCGGCTTGCCCTGAAAGCGATCCGATTCGCCGATGAATATCCTGAGTAGAGCGGCATCGTTCGGAATTTGCATAACCGGCTCTGGATGAGACGCGGCGGGGGCCCGCCGCGTCCGATGCCTTACGAACTATTTGCCGACAACGAGGATCGTGAACGAGCCCGGAATCATCGGATTTGGATTGCCCTGTCCGCCCTGTGCCGGCCGCGGCGGCGCCGGCGGGAATTGGGCCGCGATCAGGATCAGGCGATTGGTTTTGGTGTCCAGAGCCATGGTCTTCGCAGTCGGCATGGTCTGCACCGTCTGCTCAACCGCGAAATTCGTCGGACTGTTCTCCTTCACAACGGTCAGCGTCCCGTCGGTTTGCGAACTGAACGCTTCTCCGGTTGCGGGATTGAACACCGCGCCGTCGGTGCCACGGCCGAGCGGCACGGTGCCGAGGATCTTCCCGCTATCGGCGTTCAGCATCACCATGTTCTGCGGATTGCGGCAGGCGGCGAACAGCACGCGGCTGCGCGGATCCATCGCCAGCCCGGCGCAGGTTCCGCCCTGACCCTCGAGGTCATAATGCGCGGTCACTTTCATGCTGTTGGCGTCGATCACCGCGACATTGTGCATGTCCTCGACATCGACATAAAGGTGGCCCCGGCCGTCGCTCGTCATCTGTTCCGGCGCGCCGCCGAGATCGATCGTGCCGAGCACGTTGCCGTCTTTGGTATCGATGACGGTCACGTGCGGCATGGCATGGCTCAGCACGTAAGCGCGCTGATTATAGGCGTCGAAAAACATCCCGTCGGGATTGCCCTGAACCTCGATCTGTTTGATCGGCTTGAGCGTCTTCGAATCGAACATCAGGATCGGCTTGGTGCTGGCAATGCCGTGGGCGCTCTTCGCATCGATCACGGCGCCATGCGCATTGGCGTCGGGAATGTCCCCGACCTGCGCCAGCGTATCCAGGTCGTAAACCGCAATATGCGCACCCTGTCCGCGCCGCGCGACGTAAAGCCTGCGTCCGTTGACGTCGACATTGGTGTAATCGAAGCCACCGTCGCCGCCGCCGGCCTTGACCGTCTTCAGCACGCGATATGGTCCGCCGGTTTCGCCCTGCTGCGCGGGCGCTGCCGACGGTGCTGCAAGAATCAACGCAACGGCACAAGTCAGGCCAAGACGCTGCATGTTTTCCTCCCGAATTCGCTCGGCCGGACGGCCGGCAGTCATCCGCGAATTTTATTCTTTCGTGCCGCCAATCGCAAAGCCGATATGGCTCACGTGCCCTTCAACTGATTGATCGCCGCGGCGGCGATGTGCCCGATCCACACCGCAACCAGGCACAACACCACCGATCCGACGATATTTGCCCCGGCATAGAGCCATTCCTCGTCGCGCGCGAGATTGAGCGTCTGCAGGCTGAATGACGAAAATGTCGTGTAGCCGCCGCAAATTCCGGTCATCACGAATTGCCGCGCGGTGGGGCCCGCCATCACCCGGCCGTCGGGACCGGTCAGGGTGGCAAAGAATCCAATCACGAACGAACCCGAAATGTTGACCAGCAGCGTGCCCCACGGAAAAATTTCACCGAATTGCAGCGCCACCAATCCGGACAAGAGATAGCGCAGGCCGCCCCCGATGGCGCTGCCACCGATCACCCACCAAAGCATTTCGCCGATTCGCCCCGCCCAACTGCATTCCCGTTCTAGCTCGCCCCCGGTCCTTGCGGGAGGGGCGAAATTCGCCTCGCCGACTCCGCGCATGTTTTTCTCCCCCGCCTGCGGGGGAGGGGGACCGCGAAGCGGTGGAGGGGGGACTTGCCCTCGCTTATCCACTACACGCTAAACCGGAACCCCGCGGTCAGGCTCAACGGCAATGAGCGGTAACCGGCCGCGGTTTCGTAATGCTGATCGAGCAGATTCTCGCCACGGAAATAGACCTGCATGTGATCGCTGAAGGCATAGGATGCGAACACATTTATCAGCGTGAAGGCGCCGAGCGGCACGCTTTCGAATGCATCATCGAACCGTTTCCCGGTGAACCCGGCGCTCACGCCGAGCGACCAGCGGGCATCAGGGGTCCACACCAGGCGCGCGTTGGCCATGAGCCGTGGCCGGCGTGCAAGTTCATCGCCGGTGGACAGGTCCACCGCATCCATGGCGGTAAAATTGGCATAGAGATGAATCGTGTCCAGGACCTGCGCCCCGCCTTCCACTTCGATGCCCTCGCTGCGCGTCTTCAGGATATTGGCGTAAAAACCGAATGGCCGCTCTGAGCACGCCGCTGAAGTCACATCGAAGCAATCGAAGAAATCGATCTGGTCCGATGTCACTCGCCGGAAATACACCACCGAAACCAGTCCTGCGCCGAATGGCAGCTTCTGGTCCACGCCGGCCTCCCAACCCCGCGCGGTTTCGGGCGCAAGCTTCTGCACCGGGTTGGAATAGGGCGAAAACAACTCGTACAGCGACGGCGCCTTGAACCCGTCGCCGTAATTGCCGCGCAAGACGGTGTCGCCACCGAACAGCGCCAGTGCCGCCGCGCCCTTGACCGAGTTGTGCCCACCAAACGTTGACTCGTCGTCATGCCGATACCCGCCGGTCAGCGTCAGTTGCTCGAACAGAGTCGCCTGATATTGCGCATAGACGCTGTTGATCGTGTCTCGCCCCAGTATCGGCGCCGGGTTGGTATCGCCGGGCGCCGGCGAGGCGGTGCGCAGGCCGGTGTGCAGGCTCTCCGCGCCGAAGGTCAGCTGACTGGAGGCCGTGACATCCAGGATGCCCTGATATTCGAAATCCGTCGCCGTACCTTTGGCGTAGAACTCCTCCGGGAAGGCGAGGCCCGGATTGAAATTCGTCCGGTTGCTGTCGAAATCGCTGACCGACAGCCGGTTGACAAATCGGCCATCGAAGAACGCGGCATTCACGCCGCCATACAGCGCCAGCAGGCTGTCGGTGCCGTATTCGCCGGTATATTGCAGGGTGAAATCGGGCGGGGGAAAGCCGTCGAACACCGTGCGCGCATTGACATACCAGGCGCGCGCATCGACGCTGATATTGGCCGCTACCGGCAGGCGGACATTCGCCGTCGCGCCGAGATTGCGATTGGCGTCGGGCTGGTCACGCAGCGGCCTGGTACCGGCCACCGCAATGCCTTCGGTCGTGTACAGATTAAGTCCGCCGTCATATTCGATACCATCGACCGTGCCGTTCGCCGTGGTGTTCACCCGGTAGGTGCCAAAGCTTCCGCCCTCACCGGTGGTGGTCAGCGCAAATGGCGCCGCGCCGCCACGCCGCGTCAGGATATTGACAACGCCGCCGATGGCATCGCTGCCGTAGAGCGTGCTCTGCGGTCCACGCAAGACCTCGATGCGGTCGATGCTGTTGACCAGAACATCCGACAGGATGGCGCTGCCATCGGTCGCGCTCGGGTCCATGATGCGCATGCCGTCCACCACGACCAGCGTCTGCCCGGCTTCGGCGCCACGCAATCCGATGCTCGTATACTGCCCGGGGCCGCCATTGCGCACCACTGTCAATCCCGGCGTTTCGGACAGCGCGTCGGTCACGATGTCGAGATGCTGAACCGCGATATCGCCGGCCGAAATCACCGATAACGACGTGCCGGTCAATTCGCGCGGCTGTTCGCTCTTCGTCGCGCTGACCACGACGGTTTCCAGATTGTCCAACGGCGCCGGTTCTTCGGCCAGAGCCGCCATGGGCAACACCAGTAAAAAAACAAGAAAAGCTTCGCGCATTCCGTCCTCCTGCTGTGAGGAGTCGCAACCGCAATGCGCAGGCGTGGGGTTCACGCTGGCCCGCTGCAACGACTCCGACCCGTCGCCACAGCGGAAGACCCGCTAGCCTGCGGCGCACCCCGGCCGAAAGCAGGACGACATGCAGGCCAGGTCTCCTGGCTTCCGGCGTCTTGATCCGCGTCCAGACCCGCCTTCCCGGGAATTTCCCAGTGGCATGTGGGCCGGCGCTCGCCGGTGACAGTTGCGGGGGCAGCCGCGGTCTTGCACCGCGTTCCCTTGAACCTGCACAAGACCCATTTATTCGAGTCGCGCACG
>JAGWSK010000544.1 GCA_028869355.1 Alphaproteobacteria bacterium
AGCGGGAAAGAGAAAAAAACACTTCTCCTTCCTCCGCGAAGCGTGGGGGAAGGGGAAGTGTGGACGGTACAAGGTAGCTTGCACTGCAAGGTAGCTTGTGGTACACAGCACCCCAATGAGCGAAGACATCCAGATCCAGTTGAAGAAAGGCGTGCTCGAGCTGTGCGTGCTCGCGCTTTTGTCGCGCGGCGACTCCTACGCCTATGAGATCGCGAGCCGGCTCGGCAACGGCGTCGGGATGGGTGAAGGCACGATCTATCCGCTGATGCGCCGTATGCAGAATGACGGCTGGGTCAGCACCTATCTGCGGGAGTCGGCGAATGGCCCGTCGCGCAAATATTACAAAATCACGGCGGCGGGACAGAAGGCGTACCAGGCACAGCGCGCCGAGTGGGAGCATTTCGAGACATCGGTGAAAGAGATTCTGGGAGCGCAAGAATGAAGCGGGATGAATTTATCGGACGGCTGAAGAACGGTTTGGCGGGAATGCCGTCCGGCCAGATGGACGACATCGTCCGCGATTACGAATCGCATTTCACGGAAGGGACGGCGCAGGGGCGCAGCGAAGATGATATCGCGGCGGCGCTGGGCGATCCCGCGCGGCTGGCGAAAGAGCTGCGCGCCGAAGCCGGATTGCGCCGCTGGCAGGAAGGCCGCAACGCGGCGAGCTTCATTGCCGCGCTGCTCGCATTCCTGGGCCTGGCGACATTCGACGTCATCCTGCTGCTGCCGGTACTGTTCGTGGTCCTGATCGTGCTGTTCGCAACCGGGATTGCGATGCTTGGGGTGATCATCGCCGGCATTGTTCACACCGTCGGCGCGCTGGTGTCGGTGGAATCGCTGCGGCATTCGCTGGCGACGCTGTTCCAGGGCGCAGGACTGGTGGCGGGCGGGATCGGCGGCGGCGCGTTGCTGCTGCTGGTGCTCGACTGGATGGTCGTGGTGCTCGGGCGCTATGCGCGCATGCATTACCGGCTGCTGAAGCCGGCGGTGTGACGGTACCCCCCTCCGTCTCGTGCTCCGCGCTCGACCACCCTCCCCCGTATCCGCCTTCGCCAAGGCTTCGGCGGACATGAACGGGGGCGGAAAGCGGGCGGGGGAGGAAAGGGGGAGGCGGAATCGAATCTGGAGGAGAGAATCCGATGAGAACGCTTGGTGTGATTGCGCTGGCCGGAGTGGGCGTGTCTGTCGTGTGCCTTGGGATTGCGCATGCGATCGATCCCAGCGTGAACAGTGTGTGGGGCGACCGATTTGGCTTCATGTACCGCGGGTGCTCGGCGCCCGCCGATGACGCGGCAAACGTGACGCGCGATTTGGCATGGAATGGCGACGAGACGGTGACGGTCAACGTGCCCGCGACCGTTCACTACCGGCCGGACAATGGTCCGATGCTGCGCGCCAGCGGGCCCAACGCGATGATGAGTCATTTGCGGGTGCGCCACGGCCGCATCGAGCTCGACTGCAGACTGTACGGATTCGACCGCGAGCTCGACCTGGTTTTGCCGGGGCGTGAATTCGACAGCTTCACGGTGAACGGCACCGGCCATCTGGTGCTGGAGAATCTGAATCAGAACCGCGTGGCGGTGAATCTGCGCGGTACGGGTGATGTTCGCGCCAGCGGCAGGGCCGAAGATCTCACATTGACCATCGCGGGAACCGGAGATGCAGATATGGGGCGCCTCGCCGTGCAGTCGTCGAAAGTGCGGATTGCCGGCAGCGGGAAAGCCGAACTGAGTCCGAAGGACAGCGCGGATATCGAGATTGCCGGTTCCGGCGTGATTCGATTCCTCGAACAGCCGCGGCATCTGCAGACCCATATCGCGGGATCGGGGCGCATCATCAACGCACCGACCCAGGGGTTGTAAGGGTTGCACGCTCGATTTCAGCGGTCGCGAAGAAATACGCGGAGGAGAAATAGGCTCCGCCCGTCCTCTCCCCTTGTGGGAGAGGGCGGCGCGCCGCGTGCGAAGCACGCCAATGGCGCGCCGGGTGAGGGGTGCCTTGTTACGAGCCGGTTTTCTGATTCAAACCAAGTTCGTGGTAGATCGAATTCAGCACTGCATCGAACTCTTTGAACACTTCGTTGTTCCAGTAGCGCAGCACGCGGAATCCCTCTGCTTCGAGAAAGCGGGTACGGACCTCATCGGCTGCGCGGCGGCCCTGTTCCGAATGTTGGGTGCCATCGAGCTCGATAATCAGATTGGCTTCGAAGGAGACAAAATCGACGATGTAGGGCCCGATCGGCTGCTGTCTACGGAATTTTATATGCCCGAAGTTGCGGTTCCGAAGTTCGCGCCAAAGCTTTCGTTCGTCGTCTGTCATCCGCCTACGGAGCTGGCGGGCGAGTTTGTGATACATCGGTTTTACCCCTCACCCGGAGCGCCAGTGGCGCGACTTCGTCGCGCGGCGCTCCGTCCTCTCCCACAAGGGGAGAGGCGGAATTATGCACTGACGCCAATGCGCACGTAACTTGTTACGTGCGCGCGCGCCGCCGGGGCTAATGCGTTTCCGTGATTGCTTCAAGGGTCAGGCGGCCGGTTTCGGGCACCAGCATTTGCGTCAGCACCGCGCCGAGCACCGCCAATCCCGCGATCACCCAATAGGCGCCCGCCTGGCCGATGCCGGCAAACAGCAGGGGAAAACCGAAGGCGCTGATCGCCGCGCCAATCCGCCCCGCCGCCACCGTGATGCTCTGCGCCACGCTGCGGATGCGGGTGGGGGCGAGTTCGACGCCAAAGACGCCGCCGCCCGAGACGAGCGCCGGACCCGTCTGGGCCACGCCAAATAGTCCGTATACCGCAAATGCCAGCACCGGCATCGCCAGCAGCCGTCCCTGCATCAGCGCGAATATGCCCACCACAACCGCGCCGGCCATGAATCCCCAGACCTGCAGCGGCTTGCGCCCGAACCGGTCGATGACGAACAGCGACAGCAGCACCGATGCCGGAATGACAAAAATCGCATCCATGAGCAGGGCAAATGTCACCGGCTGCATATTCAGGCTTCCGGCGATCAGGGACGGGCCGAACAGGATGCTGCCATAGACCACGAGGTCGTAAATCATCCACAGCAGCGACGCTGCATAGATCGCCTGTGAATGGCGCGCGAAGACTTCGCGAAAGCTTCGCCGGTCGGCAGCCGGGGGTGCAACCCTCGCGCCGCTGATCTCTTCGATGACGCGCGATGCCTGGTCCTGGTTTCCGGCCACGCGGGCGAGGAAGCGCGCCGTTTCCGGCATCCGGCGGCGCAAATACAGCACCGACAGCGCCGGTATCGCACCAGCGGCCAGCACCAGGCGCCATCTGAGGTCAGGATTCACATCCGCGCTCTGGAGAATGAGACTGAGAAGCCCGGCCGCGAGCGAGCCGAGCGGCCACATGGCGCCGAAGCCGAGGCCGAGCGCCAGCCCACGGTTGGCGCGATTGGCGTGCTCGGCCATGATCATGGGCGACAATACATAATCCGCGCCGACACCGAGCCCGAGCACGAACCGGATGGCGATCAGCCATTTGAGATCGGGCGCGAAAGCCTGGGCCACCGCCGCCACGCCGAGGATCAGGACATCATAACCGTAAAAGCGCTTGCGTCCGGTCTGCCCGAGCATGCCGAACAGCAGAGCCCCGACCGCCGCTCCCACCAGCGCCGATGCCGCCAAAGTCGCACTTTCCACACTGCTGAGGGCCGGGCGGCCGAATGAGGCCAGCACCAGCGGCAGTACGATGCCGAGCGATGAAAGATCATAACCGTCGCAGAAGACTCCCAGCCCGGTGGTGACCGTGGTCCGCCAATGGAAGGTCTTGAATTTCTGTTCGTCCAAAACTGTGAACACGAAAGTCTCCGGTCAGCGTCACTCCCGAATACATGTTTTTTTGGAAAAGCGCTCCCCTCATCCAGCCGCGCCAACGCGCACTTGCCCTCGCAAGTGCGGGCGCGGCGTCCGCTCGGGCTGGAAATCGCCTTTGGCGATTAGCGACGCCCTCGACCCTCAAGGGGAGAAGAGATCCGGAATTTCGATGGTGAGGCCGCGGGAGAGCGACTTGCAGCGTTCGTAAACGCGTTTGGCGATGGCGAGATCGGCGGCCGCGGTGCCGTTGTTGTTGGCGTGCAACGTGATCTGAACATCACTGGTGCGGCCGGGAAAGGCGCCGCTCACCAGTTCGCCCAGTTCGTGGATCTTGTCCCAGGTGATCCGCCCCCGCTGCAACGGTTCCATCAGTCCCGCCTGCTCGTCCTGCTCGATGGATTCACACCAGTTGGTGATGATGAAATCGGCACGCTCTGCGGTGCGGTCGTCGTTCTCGCGCCGCCCGGATTTGACCCAGCCGCCCTTCACCA
>JAGWSK010000545.1 GCA_028869355.1 Alphaproteobacteria bacterium
AAACGCGGCCGTGACCTCGCAGAAGAGGAAGAAGAGGGCGCCACCAAGAAGGGCAAGGCGCCCGCCAAAGCTCCCGCTGCGCGAAAGGCGACCCCCGGGGGCCGCAGGGCCGGAAAGCTGACGATCACACGCGCTCTTTCCGAAGACGACGATCGCAGGCGCTCGGACGCTTCATTCCGCCGGCAACTCAACCGCGCCCACCGGCAGCAACAGGCGGCCCCGCCGGCGGGGCCGCGCGAAGTCGTCATTCCCGAAACCATTACCGTTGCCGAGCTGGCAAACAGGATGGCGCGCCGCGGCGTCGATGTCATCAAGGTGCTGATGAAGAGCGGCATGATGGCAACGACAAATGATACCATCGATGCCGATACCGCCGAATTGGTGGCAACCGAGTTGGGCCATTCGGTTAAGCGCGTTGCCGAATCCGATGTTCTCGAAGGCTTGCGCGGCGGTGCCGACCAACCCGCGGAGCTTAGCTCCCGGCCGCCGATCGTCACCGTGATGGGCCATGTCGATCATGGCAAGACCTCCCTGCTTGATGCTCTGCGCAAGACCGATGTTGCCGCGGGCGAAGCCGGCGGTATCACCCAGCACATTGGTGCCTACCAGGTGCAATTGCGGTCCGGCGCGAAGATCACCTTCCTCGACACGCCGGGTCACGCGGCGTTCACGGCGATGCGCGCGCGTGGCGCCAAAGTGACGGATATTGTCGTACTGGTGGTCGCCGCCGACGATGGCGTGATGCCGCAAACCGTCGAGGCGATTTCGCACGCGAAAGCCGCGAGAGTCCCGATCATCGTCGCCATCAACAAGATTGACAAAAACGACGCCAATCCGATGCGCGTCAAAAACGAGTTGTTGCAGCACGAGATCCAGGTGGAAGACCTGGGCGGTGATGTGCTCGCGGTCGAAGTCTCGGCCACCAAGGGAATCGGTCTCGAGAAACTGGAAGAAGCCATTCTGCTGCAATCCGAAGTGCTCGACCTTAAGGCCAATCCAGACCGGCCTGCCGACGGAGCCGTGGTGGAAGCCAAACTCGATAAAGGCCGCGGTCCGGTGGCCACCGTGCTGGTGCAGCGCGGCACGTTGCGGCAGGGCGATATCATCGTTGCGGGCGCCGAATGGGGACGTGTGCGCGCACTCGTCAATGACCGCGGCGAGATGCTGGAGGAAGCCGGACCTTCGGTGCCCGTCGAAGTGCTTGGCCTTTCGGCGGCGCCCGAACCCGGCGACGAATTCGTGGTCGTGGAGTCGGAAGCGCGTGCCCGCGAAGTCACGGAATATCGCGATCGCAAGCGGCGCGAGAGCCGTCACGCTACGGTCAGCCGGCAATCGCTGGACCAACTGCTGAAGAGCCGGAAAGAAGGCGAAAAGAAGCTGCTTCCGATTGTGGTCAAATCCGATGTTCAGGGATCACTGGAAGCCATCGACGGCGCCTTGAGCAAGCTTGGGACCGATGAAGTCGCCGTGCAGATTCTGCATGGCGGCGTGGGTGGTATCACTGAATCCGATGTCATCCTCGCCCACGCGTCGGGTGCCGTGATCATCGGCTTCAATGTGCGGGCCAATGCGCAAGCGCGCGAACGCGCCCGGCGTGAAGGCGTCGAAATCCGCTATTACAATATTATTTACAACGTGATCGATGATGTGCGTTCAGCCCTGTCCGGCATGCTGGTTCCGGAGACGCGTGAACGCTTCCTTGGCAATGCGGAAATCCTCGAGGTGTTCAATATCTCGAAAGTGGGCAAGGTCGCGGGTTGCCGCGTCACCGAAGGACTGGTGCGCCGCGGCGCGAAAGTCCGGCTGGTCCGCGATGACGTGGTGATTCATGAAGGCGATCTCTCGACGTTGAAGCGCTTCAAGGATGAGGTGCGCGAGGTGCAGGCCGGGCAGGAATGCGGCATGGCTTTTGCGAATTATCAGGATATCCAGAAGGGCGACACCATCGAGTGTTACGAAGTGGAGACGATCCGGCGCACGCTGTGATGTGCGCCGATTCGGATTCTCATGTCTCGGCATCGCAACCGGTCAGCAACCCAGGCGGGTCCCTCGCAACGGCAATTGCGCGTTGGCGAAATGCTGCGCCACACGCTGTCCGACATTCTGCGCAACACGGAAATCCGTGACCCGGATCTCACCGGCATATCGGTGACTGTGACCCAGGTGAAGCCTTCACCCGATATGAGGCACGCGACGGTATTTGTCGAACCGCTGGGCGGCATCAACGCGCCCGCGGTGTTGGCTGCACTCAATCGTCATCGTGGTTTCTTAAGGGGCGAGCTGGGACGTACCATCGAACTGAAATTCACCCCCGAATTGCGGTTCATCGAGGACACTTCCTTCGCGGAAGCCGAACGCATCGAAACGATCCTGCATTCGGAAAAAGTCGCGCGCGATATCAATATCGGCGGTGAAGCGCCCGAGGACGACGATGGCCCGCAGGCGTAAAGCTTCTTCCGTCCACGGTTGGGTGGTTCTGGACAAGCCGAAGGGAATGACTTCAACCCAGGCTGTGGCACGGGTTCGGGGATTGTTCGATGCCGCGAAGGCCGGCCATGCCGGAACGCTGGATCCGCTGGCGACGGGTGTGCTCGCCGTTGCGCTCGGCGAAGCGACCAAGACGATCCCTTTTGCAGTCGATGGCGACAAGAAATATCGCTTTGTCGCGCGCTGGGGTGAGGCACGCGACACCGATGATGCCGATGGCAAGCCCACCGCCTGGTCCGACAAACGGCCGACGCGCGAACAAATTCTTGCCGCCCTGCCGAAGTTCATCGGCGAGATTATGCAGGTGCCGCCGGCCTTTTCGGCAATCAAGGTCGCGGGCGAACGGGCCTATGATATCGCCCGTGGCGGTGAGATGCCGTCGCTGGCCGCGCGCCCTGTGGCGATCCACGACGCGTGCTTGGGCGACATTCCTGACCCCGACCACGCGGTTTTTGAGGTCGAATGCGGCAAGGGGTCCTATATTCGCGCCTGGGTTCGCGATCTTGCCCAGGCGCTCGGCACCTATGGCCATGTCACCGAATTGCGCCGGCTGAAAGCCGGCCCATTCTCCCTTTCCGCCGCGATTTCGCTGGAATCGCTGGAGGCTTTCCGCCATAGTCCGGCCGCCTTCGAGTATTTGAGGCCCATTGCGACTGCGCTGGACGGCATCCCGGCGTTGGCCGTAACGGATCCGGATTCGGTTCGCCTCCGGAGCGGCAACGCCATTGTGATCCGCGCGCCGTTATTCGCGCGATTGATCGAACAGCAGTCCGCCGGTGAACCGGGACGGCAAATCGACGGCCAGACCGTTTACCTCGCGACAGCCAAAGGCGAGCCAGTTGCGCTTGCTGAAATCGCCGAGGGCGAGCTCCGGCCGTTCCGGGTGTTCAATTTCGGCGCGGGCCTGTAACGGCCGGCCACAACGCAGGATGTAGACGATGTCCGTAACCGCTGAGCGGAAAAAAGAAGTCATGGCCGAGTATGCGACCTCGGAGGGCGATACCGGTTCACCCGAGGTCCAGGTCGCAGTTCTGTCGGAGCGCATCACCAATCTGACAAAGCATTTCGAGACGCACAGCAAGGACAATCACTCCCGTCGCGGGTTGATCAAGCTGGTGTCGCAGCGGCGCGGTCTTCTGAATTACCTCAAATCGAAAGACAAGGCACGCTACGACTCGCTGATCCAGCGCCTGGGTCTGCGCCGCTGAACGGCGGCCATCTTCGTGTGGAAATTTCCGGCGGCGCAGCGGCGACACGAAGGACGCGCCCTCCTGCATATCCATCACCGGTTCGGATGAACGGAATTCCGCCTTCGTCAAGACTTCGGCGGACCAAGTGCATCAATGCTCGCCCGCCGAAGCTTTCAGCGGAGGCGGGTCGGCGCAACATGAGCGTCAATTCAAACATACCCGCTTTTTGTTTTCATCAAGCAGGCAAGGTCCGCGGCAATCCGGCCGCGGCAGAAAAGGAAGCAAGCAATGTTCAATATGATTCGCGAGGAGATCGAGTGGGGCGGGCGCAAGCTCGTTCTTGAAACTGGAAAGATCGCGCGCCAGGCAGACGGCGCAGTTATGGCCATTTACGGCGAGACGGTCGTTCTCGCGACTGCGGTCGGCGAGAGGGAGCCAAAGCCCGGAATCGATTTCTTCCCGCTCACGGTCAATTATCAGGAAAAATTCTACGCTTCGGGCAAAATCCCGGGGGGTTACTTCAAACGCGAAGGGCGTCCGACAGAACGCGAAACACTGGTTTCGCGGCTGATCGACCGGCCGATCCGGCCGCTTTTCGTCCCCGGCTATCGCAACGAAACCCAGATCATCGTCACCGTTCTCAGCCATGACCTCGAGAACGAACCCGACATTGTCGCTATGGTCGCAGCATCGGCGGCGCTGACGCTTTCGGGCATTCCGTTCATGGGTCCGATCGGCGCGGCGCGCGTCGGCTACATCGCAGGGGATTACAAACTCAATCCGCAGATTGACGAAATGACCAACTCCGAACTCGATCTCGTGGTCGCGGGGACGGCCGACGCGGTGCTGATGGTGGAATCCGAGGCCAAAGAGCTGTCCGAAGATGTAATGCTCGGTGCGGTCATGTTCGGGCACCGCCAGATGCAAGCCGTCATCAACGGCATCATCCGGCTTGCCGAACGTGCCGCGAAAGAGCCGCGCGAATTGCATACGGCCGAGTATGCCGCCGAAGGCGAGTTGCTGTCCCGGCATGCAGAAGAACAATTGAAGTCTGCCTATCAAATTCCGGAAAAGGCCAAACGCCACGAGCGCATCGATGCGATCAAGGCCGAAGCCGAAGCTGCTCTGGGCGGCGATGAACCCGGCAAGGTAGCACCCGCGCTGATGGGCAAGCTGTTCAAGCAATTGGAAAGCCGCGTGATGCGCAGTTCGGTGATCGAGACCAGCCGCCGCATCGATGGGCGCGATCTTAAGACTGTCCGGCCGATTACGTCGCAGGTGGGCATTCTGCCGCGCGCGCATGGCAGCGCGTTATTCACGCGCGGCGAAACCCAGGCACTCGTGGTGACGACACTTGGCACCGGCGAGGATGAGCAGTTCGTCGATTCCCTGGAAGGGACTTACAAGCAGCATTTCATGCTGCACTACAATTTCCCACCCTATTCGGTCGGTGAAGTCGGCCGCATGACCGGCGCGGGAAGGCGCGAAATCGGCCATGGCAAACTCGCCTGGCGGGCCATCAATCCGCTGCTGCCGGATAAGACGGTCTTTCCGTATACGATTAGGGTTGTCTCGGAGATCACGGAATCCAATGGCTCGTCATCCATGGCGACGGTATGCGGTTCGTCACTGGCTTTGATGGATGCCGGTGTTCCGCTGAAACGGCCAGTGGCTGGCATTGCGATGGGTCTGATCCTCGAAGGTCAAAAATACGCGGTCCTCTCCGACATTCTCGGCGACGAGGACCATCTCGGCGACATGGACTTCAAGGTGGCGGGCACGGAGACGGGCGTCACCTCGCTGCAGATGGACATCAAGATCACCGGCATCACCGAAGAGATCATGCGGGTCGCGCTCAATCAGGCAAAAGATGGACGCATGCATATCCTCGGCGAAATGGCCAAAGCGATTGCGGCTGCTCGCTCCGAACTCGGCGTTCACGCACCACGCATCGAGACGATCAAGATCCCGACGGACAAGATCCGCGAGGTCATCGGATCGGGCGGCAAGGTGATCCGTGAAATCGTCGAGAAAACCGGCGCCAAGATCGACATCCAGGATGATGGGACGGTCAAGGTCGCGAGCTCGGATGCCGATTCCATCAAGGCGGCGCTCAGATGGATCAAATCCATTGTCGCAGAACCGGAGGTCGGCGAAGTTTATGAAGGCAAGGTCGTCAAGATCATGGACTTCGGCGCCTTCGTGAATTTCTTCGGGCCCCGCGATGGCCTCGTGCACATCTCCGAACTCGCACCCAAGCGGGTGGCAAAGGTCACCGATATCGTCAAGGAAGGCGACATGGTCAAAGTCAAACTGATCGGCATGGATGAACGAGGCAAGGTCCGCCTGTCCATGAAAGCCGTCGATCAGGCTACCGGCGAGGACCTGACCAGGAAACAGCAGCAAGCAGTGGAAGGCGAACAGCAGGTTAGTTGAAGCGATGAGCAACAACATTCCCGCGCCCGAAATCGTGGTCGTCGACCGCACTCGCGTGGTCTGCGATGGCAGCGGGCCGGCTCTGGGCCACCCCAGGGTGTACATGGAGATGGGTGAGCAGGATTTTGTCGAATGCGGCTATTGTGATCGCCGTTTCGTGCTTAGTCCTGAGGCGAAAGCTGCGCGCGACAGGGGCGAGGCGGTCGATCATTGACGGCGCAAAATCCGCAAACTGCCGAATCCCGGCCAATCGGCCCCGGTGGCCATCTGTATCTGATCGACGGTTCGGGATTCGTATTTCGCGCCTTTCACGCGTTGCCGCCGTTGACGCGCAAATCGGACGGCCTGCCGACCGGCGCGGTCTCCGGATTCTCGAACATGCTGTGGAAGCTGCTCGAGGATACGAAATCCGGCGACAAGCCAACTCATCTTGCCGTGGTTTTCGATGCCGGACGGAAGACCTTCCGCAACGACCTCTTTGAGGAATACAAGGCCAATCGCTCCGAACCGCCTGACGATCTGATTCCGCAATTTCCCCTCACGCGTGATGCCGTTCGCGCGTTTGGCGTCGCCTGCGTGGAAAAAGAAGGCTTCGAAGCCGATGATCTGATTGCGACCTATGCACGTCTCGGCCGTGAAGCCGGGGCTCGCGTGACCATTGTTTCCGCCGACAAGGACCTGATGCAGCTGGTCCGCGACGCTACGGTGGAAATGCTCGACACGGTCAAGAATCGCCGCATCGGTCCAGAGCAGGTGATCGAGCGCTTTGGCGTGCCGCCGGAAAAAGTTGTCGAGGTTCAGGCGCTGATCGGCGATCCGATTGACAATGTGCCGGGCGTTCCCGGGATCGGGGTCAAGACCGCCGCCAAATTGATCGGCGAGTTTGGCGATCTGGAAACGCTGTTGGCCCGCGCAGCCGACGTCAAGCAGAACAAATGCCGCGAAGCCCTGATCGGATATGCAGGCAAGGCGCGGCTGTCGGCGCGGCTGGTCAAACTGGACGACAACGTTCCGCTGGATGATGAGATTTCCACATTTGCGGTTCGCAATCCGGATCCGGCAAAGCTTCTTCCATTCCTTCATTCATTGGAATTCATGAGTCTCGCGCGGCGTGCAGCCGCCAAACTCGGCGTCGATGAAGTTGCATTTGGGCCGACGGAGCCGCCGCCAACCGCGCCCGCAGGTCAACCCGCACCGGAAATTCCAGCCGAGAGCACCGGCTGCCCGGGCGCCGTGGGCGAGCGGGCCGCAATTCTGGCCCCAATCAATTACGGCAATTATGCGCTGGTCAAATCGCCCGAAGAACTGGATGGCTGGATCGCCAGGATCCGCGAAGCAGGCGTTTTGGCGATTTCGGTGCACGCGGATTCCGGTGATGCCGTGCGCGCTCAAATCATGGGATTCGCGCTCGCCTGCGCGCCCGGTGCGGCCTGCTACATTCCGCTGTCGGACGGCAAAACCGGAATGCTCCAACTCTCGGCGGATGCCGCAGCTCATCTCGACGAAACATCTGCGCTCGCGAAACTTTCAGCCGCGCTTGCGGACGACGGCGTTCTCAAGATCGGACACAACCTCAAATTCATCTATGTTCTGTTGGCCCGCCGGGGCATCCGCATGCGCGGTCTCGATGATCCGATGTTGATGTCATATGTGCTGGATATCGGGAAATCCGGCCATGGGCTGGAGGAACTCGCAGACGCAAATTTGCAGCACAAAGCGGTGTCGTTGTCGGATCTGACCGGAAAGGGCCGCGAGAAAATTGCGCTGCAGGATGTTCCCATCGAGCAGGCGACGCGGTTTGCGGCGGAACGCGCCGACATCGCTCTGCGGCTCAATATGCTGCTCAGATCCCGCCAGGTCGCCGAGCGGCGGGTAACGGTTTACGAGACGCTGGAGCGGCCGTTGATTTCCGTGATTGGCGAAATGGAGCTGGCGGGAATCGTTATCGCACCGGCCGTTCTGGCAAAACTGTCCAACGACTTCGCGCGTGAAATGGAGCGGCTGGAACTGGAATGCTGCAAACTCGCAGGCGAGGAATTCAATCTCGGTTCGCCAAAGCAATTGGGCGATATTCTGTTCGGCAAATTTTCGCTGCCGGGAGGCCGCCGCACGCGAACCGGCGCATGGTCCACCGACGCCGATATTCTCGAAGAACTGGCGGCCTCAGGTCACGAACTGCCGGCGCGCATCCTCGAATGGCGGCAATGGTCAAAACTGAAATCGACCTACACCGACGCGCTGCCGGCCTATGTCAATCCTGCAACCGGACGCGTGCATACCTGTTATGCGCTGGCTTCGACCTCAACGGGCCGGCTGTCGTCCACCGAACCCAATCTGCAAAACATTCCCATCCGCACGGAGGAGGGCCGGCGGATACGCCGCGCGTTCATCGCGCCGGAGGGCAAGTGTCTCGTTTCGGCGGACTATTCGCAGATTGAGCTCCGGCTGCTCGCGCATATCGCGGAAGTGCCGGCACTGCGGCAGGCATTTGCCGATGGTCTGGACATTCACGCCATGACCGCCTCGGAAATGTTCGGAGTGCCGGTCAAGGATATGCCGCCCGAAATCCGGCGGCGCGCCAAGGCGATCAACTTCGGCATCATCTACGGCATTTCCGCATTCGGCCTTGCCAATCAGCTCGGCATCGCGCGCGGCGAGGCGGACGCTTATATCCGTAAATATTTCGAGCGCTTTCCGGGTATCCGCGACTATATGGAATCAACCAAGGCATTTGTGCGCGAGCACGGTTATGTCGAAACTATTTTTGGCCGGCGCATTCATATCCGCGATGTGAAGGCGCAAAGCGCGGCACACCGCGCGTTCGGTGAACGTCAGGCAATCAACGCACCCATCCAGGGTTCGGCTGCAGATGTCATCCGGCGTGCCATGGCGCGCCTTCCGGCGGCGTTTGC
>JAGWSK010000056.1 GCA_028869355.1 Alphaproteobacteria bacterium
ATCCGGGAATCGGAGCCATCGCTCCAATAGGCGAGTCCGCGGCCGGAGAGTTTGCGCGGCGCTGCATCGCCGCGTGCACCTTCCTGTTCCCGATGCGTCCAGAGAAGTTCGCCGGTTGCGGCATCAAGCGCCACCACGTCGCGGCGCGAGCCCACGGTGCAGTAGATCATGCCGCCCGCCATCAGTGGCGTGCTCTCGAAATTGAGCTCGGGACGGGGGCCGAAGGAGTCGGTTCTGAATTGCCATGCGACCTGGAGCGAGTTGAAATTTGTCCGGGTGATTTGGTCGAGTGGCGAATAGCGCGTGCTGCCGAGATCGCCACCATAGGTGTGCCATTCGCCGGCAGTGTTGGCGGAAACTGCCGGTGCCGATTGCGCCGGTGAACGCGCGTACAGGCCTGCCGCCGCGATTACCGCAAGCAGCGCCACGCCGGCTGAATGTACAATGCGAAATCGTCTGGATGTCATGCGACCCTCCCGTGATCACCACCCGTTCCGATTCTACACGCCGGACGGGAAAAAACAGACTCTGAACATCGCGACTGACCGGCACCAATTCGCCGGCGCCGTTTGCGAAAGCGATACCCCGCCAGTAAACCCATCTCGGCCGAATTTTGCACCCTCGACGTCCCGCAATGGGTTGATTCAATCCTGCCCAGTATCAGGTTATGATAAGCCCTCGCATGACGGTTGTTGGGAGGGGAAAATGGCGAGTATTGACCGGGCATATGTGACCATCGGTTTGGCATTGTTGGTCTTGGGCATGCTCCTGGGTTTCTACATGGGAGCTGCAAACGATACTAAATATCTAAATGTTCATGTCGCGTTGCTGTTGGGCGGGTTTGTCGTGCTCACCCTTTATGGCTTCCTGTACCGGCTTTGGCCGTCCCTGAAGCATGCGGCTTTCGCGAAAGCGCAGTTTTGGAGCGCAGCGGTAGGCTCGCTATCATTGCCTATCGGCGCCGCCATGATCATAAACCAGATGGGCGTCGCTGTTGCCGCAGCCGGTTCTTTGCTCGCCATCATTGGGGCAGTGTTGATGCTGTGGATATTCTGGTCCCGCAGTGGCAAAGTTCCGTAACCAGGCCGCGTGTGCGGAATAACGGGGCGAGCGAAGCAGCCGCACGACGGACCGTGCTCCTGAATCCGTCCGAGCTTGACACCTATCGCACAGCCGCTTACATGCGCTGTTTCTGAAGATTTGGACCGTTGCCCCGCGGGGGCGTAGCTCAGTTGGTTAGAGTGACGGCCTGTCACGCCGTAGGTCGCGGGTTCGAGCCCCGTCGCTCCCGCCAATCTTCAGAAATCAAGGCTGAGAGCCTTTTCTTTCCGTGGGAATCTTGCTCTATACGCGCGCGTCGCCTGACAAGCTTTGGCACATCCTTCGCGAGCAAAGTCGCACCGGGAAGCCTTTGCCGGTCCGGCGCCGTAACCGCCAAGCCAGGGCCTGAGGCCCCTCAGCGAATATGAACGCATTTCTCCTCGAATATCTCCCGATCCTGATTTTTCTCGTGATCGCGTTTGTGCTCGGTGGCGTGCTCATGGTGCTGCCTTTTGTGCTCGCGCCATCGAAACCCGATCCGGAAAAGCTCTCCGCTTATGAATGCGGATTCCCCGCATTCTCTGACGCGCGGATGAAATTCGAAGTGCGGTATTACCTGGTTTCGATTCTGTTCATCATCTTCGATCTCGAGGTTGCGTTCCTGTTCCCCTGGGCCATTTCGCTCAAGGCGATCGGCGGTTTCGGCTTTTGGTCAATGGTTGTTTTCCTTGGCGTGCTCACTGTCGGGTTCATTTACGAATGGAAGAAGGGCGCGCTGGAATGGGAATGATCGCTCTGTATGGAGCGCCGCGTGGATAAATCACTGAACGACCCTTATTTCGGCGCGCTGAACGCCGAATTGCAGGACAAAGGATTCCTCGTCGCCAGCGCGGACGCGCTGATCAACTGGGCGCGCACCGGCTCGCTGATGTGGATGACATTCGGGCTGGCCTGCTGTGCCGTCGAGATGATGCAGGCCGCGATGCCCCGTTGGGACATGGAACGCTTTGGTTTTGCCCCGCGCGCCTCGCCGCGTCAGTCGGACGTCATGATCGTGGCGGGTACCCTCACCAACAAAATGGCGCCGGCATTGCGCAAGGTTTACGACCAGATGCCTGAGCCCCGATATGTGATTTCGATGGGCTCGTGCGCCAATGGTGGCGGCTATTACCATTTTTCCTATTCGGTCGTGCGCGGTTGTGACCGCATCGTGCCGGTCGATGTTTACGTGCCCGGTTGTCCGCCGACGGCGGAAGCACTGGTTTACGGGATCATGCTGCTGCAACGGAAAATCCGGCGCACCGGCACGATTGAGCGGTGAGTCTGGCCGATGGCGACGACACTCGAAGCGTTGGAAAACCGGGTCAAGGACAAATGGCCCGCGGCTGAGACTTCGGTCGCCGTGGGCGAATTGAATGTCAAAATTGCCGCAGCCGAAATCGTCCCGTTCCTGACTTTCCTGCGCGATGACGGCGAGTGCCGGTTCAAGCTGCTGATCGACCTTGCCGGCGTCGATTATCCCAATCGGACGCACCGGTTCGATGTCGTCTATCACCTGCTCTCGATCGAAAAGAATCAGCGCATCCGCGTGAAGGTCGAAACCGATGAGGACAGGGCTGTTCCGTCGGCGACCCCGGTTTATCCGACTGCCAATTGGTTCGAACGCGAAGCCTTCGACATGTACGGCATCCTGTTCTCGGGCCACCCGGACCTGAGGCGCATTCTCACCGACTACGGGTTTGAAGGATTCCCCCTGCGCAAGGATTTTCCGCTGACCGGATATGTGGAAGTGCGCTGGGACGATGAGCAGAAGCGTGTCATCTACGAACCGGTCAAGCTGGTCCAGGAATGGCGCGACTTCGATTTCCTTTCGCCATGGGAGGGCGTGAGCTACATCCGCGCCTGGCAGGAGGAGAAGGGCAAGGACACGCCAAGACGATGAGCGACGCGCCTGCCGAACCCGGCGAACGGAATTTCGCCATCAATTTCGGGCCGCAGCATCCGGCGGCGCATGGCGTTCTGCGCCTTGTTCTCGAGTTGGACGGTGAAGTGGTTCAGCGCGTCGATCCACATATCGGGCTTCTGCATCGCGGCACCGAAAAGCTGATGGAGCAGAAGACCTACATGCAGGCGATGCCCTATCTC
>JAGWSK010000546.1 GCA_028869355.1 Alphaproteobacteria bacterium
ATTCACGCCCGGGTAGACGAAAAAACCTGGCATGAACTTGTCGGGATCATCCGCCGCGAAGCGCAGGCGGGACGTTTGGTTGACGGCCTGGTAGCGGCAGTCCGCGCGTCTGGCGAATTGCTGGCGAGGGAGTTTCCCGCAACGGGCGACCGGCGGCGGGTGCGCGAGGACGTGGCCGAAACATAGCCACCGCCCAATTATTCCCATAATCGTCTGATTTCATTGATCTTGGTTAATATTGGCTGCGTCGTGTCCGGAATTTTCGCCACGCTCAAGAAATATGAAAGGCATATATCGGCGGTTTCGATGATCGCCGGGTTTGGCTTCGACAATTATTTCTTCGGCCGTGTCGATCATATGCGCACCCAATCCGTGTTGTTTGGCTATATCTTGTTGGCGATCAGCTCGATCGTTTTCATGCATTTTATCGAAAGCCACTCGGACAGCGAGGATCTGAAGAAGATCCGGCCGGGCACGATCGGCTCGATCGCTTTCCCGCATCGCATCGAAAGCCACTCGGACATTGACGGTTTGAAAAAAATCCGGCCGCTGGTGATCGGCGCGACGCAATTCGCATTCGGCGCGCTGATGAGCGCGTTTCTGGTGTTCTATGGCCGCAGTGCCGTGTTCACCGTCTCGTGGCCATTCCTGATCGTGCTGGGCGCGATTTTCATCGGCAATGAAGTGTTCAAACGGTACCATGACCGGCTGGTGTTCACCTGCACGCTGCTGTTCTTCGTGCTGTTCTCCTACACGATTTTTGTCGTGCCGATTGTCACGGGCGTCATGGGCAAGACCATGTTCCTGTTAAGCGGCGCGCTTGCGGCAGCGGCTTTCGCGCTGGTGGTGGTGGCGCTTTCCATCATTGATGCCCACCGTATGAAGCGATCCTGGTTGGGAATTTTCGCGGGCGCCGCCGCGGTGCTGGCGATTCTCAATGTCTCTTATTTCACCAATGTTCTGCCGCCGCTGCCGCTCGCGCTGTCCAATGCCGGCGTGTTCCATTCGGTGACCCGCGACGGCGCGGTGTATCGCGCGGTTGGTGAATCCCGCAACTGGATGTCAGTGCCGTGGCTGGAACCCACCGTCCATATCAATCCCGGCGAGTCGCTGTATGTGTACAGCGCGGTGTTTGCGCCGATTCAGCTCCAGACCAAAATCCTGCATGTCTGGCAGCGATATGACGACACCGCCCAGGATTGGAAGACGCAGGCAGTGGTCAGTTATCGGATCACCGGCGGGCGCGACGGCGGTTATCGCGGCTATTCGGTCAAATCCGTGCCCGCGAAGGGCCATTGGCGGGTGAATATCCAGACCGCGGACGGGCGGCTGATCGGCCGGGTCGCGTTTTCAGTTGTCCCGGTATCGAGCCCCGTCATCAGAGTGGCGCAGGTCCTGAAGTAGCCCCCACCGTCTGCCTCACCCTGCCGCCTTCGCTCCTTCGGAGCTTCGTCGCGCCAAGTCAGAAGGCGTAGGCGTAGACGCGTCCGTCGGCGGCGACATAAATCCGGGCGGGCGTGGCGATCAGAGTCTGAAACCTGCGGGTTCCAGCCATCGGACCACTGGTGAAGAGGAGTGCGCCGTTGTCGCCATTAAAGCCACGCAGCCGGCCGTCACCTTCCGCTCCGACCATCCAGACAATCGGATTCGAATGCCCGTCTGTCGTCGTCACGATGGGAGAACCGCGGCCATTGCCCTGGCCGCACCAGGCGGTGCTGATCACGGGCTTTGGTTCGGTCAAGATTTTCAGCACGGTGAGATCACCGCGATTGGTGCATTGCGCGCTGGAACCCTGGATCGCGACAAAGACGCCGCCCTGAACCGGAAACAGCGCCGCCCCGGTGCGGATCGGGCTGGACGAGGCGGCGAATTGCGCCACAGCACCGCCAATGCCGCCAAGATTGTTGTGGTCGAGCAGATAGGCGTTGCCGTCTTTGCCCAGCGCAAGCAGCAGTGCCCGGCCGCCTGCATCGAACAGAACAGGATTGCTGCCGCCGAGATCGAGATCACGCTGATCGAGCGAATGCCAGTCAGCAGGTGTGAAATAGTCGTTGGACCGGCGCGAGAAGGTAAGTTCCGGCGACAGGCGGATCACCGCTTCACCATCCGACCATTCTGCAGCTCCGAACGTGTTGCCCGTAGTGACAAACAGCGACCGGCCGTCGGTGACGACTCCGCCGGGACCCCAGATGCCGCCGCCGCGCGCCGCCGTGGCCCAGCCAATGACGTCTTTGGGATTGTTGAGCGCCACTCCGACGACCCAGCCGCGGTAATCACCGCAATCGCCGAAATGTCCGCTATAGGCGACGTAAACGCGGTTGCCGAGGATAGTCAGCGCGCCGCGCTCATTCAGGTCGCGCGGAATGAAATTCGCGCCTTTGGCTGCGAGCGCCGTCGCGACATCGGCGGGCCATCCGGGCAGCACGGCGCCATTCGCGAGCGACAGGGCAAAAACTTCATGGCGCGGTCCGTTGCGGGTAATCACGGCGGCATCGACATAAAGCGTCCCATTGGCAGTGATGACGGGAGTTCCGGTGACGCCGAGCGGATCAATGTCGCCGCATGGCAGCGCGTTCCGCGGCACCGGCGTGCCGAGCGTCCGGCGCCAGACTTCGCGCCCGGTTCCACCGTCGATCGCCTCGACCGTGTTGTCCTCGGTGACGACGATCAGGTTGCCGCGCCAATAGAGCGGCTGCGCATAGACATGGCCGGCAAATTCCGCATTGAAACCGGAATCGGGGTGCACCGACCGGGCGCGATCATAGGTCAGGCTCGGCACGATGAAATTGCCGCTGCGGCCGCGGTCTGCATGGTACGTGGAAACGCCGGCCGAATCTGCGGCTGCAGTGGCGCTCCACAACCAGACCAGCACGGCCGTTGCAACGCCAAGGAACAGTGACATTGCAAGGTGGAAACGGGACATTTTCGGTTCTCCTTCCGGCGGACAAAACGAAACCGGCATAAAGCCGTTGCGGTTCCGGAAACTGCGAAATTTGTGCGGCTGATGCCGGCGCAGGGGCTATAGTTCCCTGCCGCACCTTGGGAGGCCGCAGAGATGCTACTACGTTCGGCAGTCTGGATCGGCCTGATTTCGGCCGCTCTCGTTGCCGCTTCCACCGTAGCGGCGCCTGATGATCAAACAAGAAAAGACGAGGCGTTTTCGCGCGCGGCAAGCGCAATCGTCGATCGGGTCGAGCGCGAGGACGGATTTTCCGGTGTCATTCTCGTCGCGCGCGGCGACAAAGTCCTATTGCGGAAGGCAGCGGGATTTGCCGACCGCGAACGTCAGATTCGAAACACGCCCGAAACCAAATTTCCGTTGGAGTCCGTGACGAAGCAGTTCACGGCAACTGCGATCATGATGGTAGTGGATGATGGTAAGATTTCTCTCGATGACAGCATTCTGAAATATTATCCGGAAGGGCCGACGGCATGGCGGGACGTCAAGATTCGCCACCTTCTGACGCACAGTTCAGGTATCGAAGAACAACCCGGCACGTTCCTACCGCGGGGCGATTTTTTCCGCGCTGTACAAAGTGACGGCCTGCGTTTCAAACCGGGCGGTGGCTTCCGCTATTCAAATACTGGCTATGCCTTACTCGCCGAGGTCGTCAAAAGGGTCTCCGGCACGTCATATGGAGATTTCCTGGCAAAACGAATTTTTGGCCCACTCCAGATGTGCAACACCGGTTTCGGCGAAATCCCGAATAACATCGTAAAAGGTTACGTTCGCGTGGATGGGGAATTGCGCACCGGCAGAGTTCAGCGGCCAGACATTCTTGCCGCCGGTGCAGGTGGCATCTACTCCACCGTCGATGACATGCTGCTATGGAGTCTTGCACAAGGCGGTGACCGGCTACTGTCGAGTCAGTCACGTGCGGCGATGTTCACCGATTATGGATTTGATTACGGCTTCGGCGTTCGATTCTCGCCGAAGTTTGGTCGCAAGCTAATCTGGCACACCGGTAATTCTCCTGACGGGTTCGCCTCAATCTTCGACCGATTTCCCGACGACGAACTAACGGTAGTTGCGATGACGAATGCCGAGAGTCCCACCCATTCAAAGGCGACTCTGCTGATCGAGGGCAAGGTCCAGACCTTTCCGGCAAATGCCATGCGCAAGGCCGTCGAGCAGGTCGAGCGGCTATACTTCGGTCGAGAACCGTGAAAGATGAGCTCCAGGTTCGCCGCCGCAGCTTTGGTTTCCGGATTGTCGCTTGCCTCAATTCCGGATGTTGCCCTCGCATGGGGTGCAAGCGGATACCGTCTGGTCGGCGAACTGGCGTCGCAATCCTTGCCGCCGGAGATTCCGGAATTTCTGCGCACGCCCGAGGCCGGCCGCCAAATCGCGGAGGTAGCGCGGCAGCCGGACTGGTCAAAAGGCGCGGGCGATCCCCATGACGCCGACTCCGATCCGGCAAATTATATGCTGGTTGGAGACGACCTGAAAATTTCCCGTGGGCCGCTGCTTTCCGCATTGCCGGCCAACCGTGAGGCGTATGATGCGGCTTTGCGTAGCGTCGGATCAGGGCAATACCGCGCAGGATATCTGCCATACGCCATCATCGATGGATGGCAGCAGCTTGCCATGGACCTGGCTTACTGGCGTGCCGACTTTGCCGGCGCGCGCTGGGCAAAGGCGCCGGACGAACGAAGCTGGTTCTTAAAGGATCAGTATGTCCGGGAAGGACTGACAATCCGGGACCTGGGATATCTGGCACATTTCGTCGCGAATGGCGGCCAACCGATGAACGTATCGGTTCACTCGAACGGCTGGGGCAACTATCCCAACCCGCAGAAATTCTCGACCGCAAATGATCTGCGTACCCGCTTTGAAGGCACCGTCGTGAAAAGCCGCGTCACTGAAAAGGACATCTCTGCCGCGATGACGCCGTATCGCGATTGCCGCTGTTCGATTCAACAGCGCGTTTCCGATTATCTCGTCGCGACGCAAAAGCAGGTCATAAATCTGTACCGCATCGAGAAATCGGGCGGGCTCGCAGGCGACACGTCGGAGGACAGAAGCTTCGTGGTGGCTCGTTTGGCGGCCGCAACATCCGGGCTGAGGGATCTTATCCTGGACGCCTGGCGCGTAAGCGGTGGCTTTTCGGTCGGTTCTCCGGCCATTGCGGTCCGGGACATCGAGGCAGGACGAGTTAACGCATTCCAGTCCATGCGCGGAAGTGATTGAGTCCCAACTTGGCGGCGCGTAGAAGGAAAATCGAAGATTCATTCGCGCGGCAGACCTGCCTTCGCCCCAGGGCTTCGGCACGGCAAGCGCCGCGCGGCTGGGCGGCCGGGTCGCTTCGCGCCCGACCATGACAACCAAGGGTTCAGATCGATGGTGAAGTCGCGGGTGGTGCTGGTGATCGGGATCGTTTTGGTGGCGGCGCTGGCGCGGCTGGTACCGCATATCCCGAATGTCTGGCCGGTTGATGCGCTGGCGCTGTTCGGCGGGGCGTATCTGGCCGATCGCCGGCTGGCATTCGCGGTGCCGCTCGCCGCAATGATGCTCAGTGACACAATTCTGGGCTTCGACGGATTGGGCACGGAGCTGGCCGTTTATGGATGCGCGGCAGCGACCGTCGGGCTGGGAATATGGGTTGGCCGGAACCGGTCGGCGTTGCGCATCGGCTCGGCGGCCGTTGCAGCATCGCTGCTGTCTTTCGTAGTTACCGATTTGGCGGTGTGGGCGTTCGGCACGCTGTACCCGCACACATTCGCCGGACTGGTTGCATGCTATGTGGCGGCCATTCCGTTCCTGCGCAACATACTCGCGGGCGATCTCGCTTACACCGCGCTTCTGTTCGGTGGATTTGCACTGCTGGAGCGCAATCTGCCGCAGATTCGCGAAAGCCTGGCTGTCGCGCGCTGACACCATGCCGAAGCGGCTGACGGACGTCGAAGTCGAGCAATATCGCCGCGATGGTTTCCTGTCTCCGGTACGGCTGTTTTCGGAAGCGGAAGCCTCCGACCTAAGGCGCCAATTCGAGCACACCGAACAGGCAATGGGCGGAGCGCTGAAAGGGATTTCGCGCACCAAGATTTACCTGCGTCAGCCTTTTGCGTACGGGCTGGCGACACACCCGGCGATCCTTGATGTCGTCGAAGACCTGATCGGTCCGGACATCATGCTCTACCAGAGTGCTGCCTGGGTAAAAAATGCGGGCGAGGACAGCTATGTCAGCTGGCATCAGGACAACACCTATTTCGGGCACGAGCCCTGTGAGGTGCTGAGCGTATGGCTGGCGCTGACGCCGTCGCGCCCTGAAAGCGGATCGGTGCGATTCCTCCCCGGCTCGCACCGACTCGGCATGCTGCCGGTGCATTATGAACCCACGCCGGACAATCTGCTGTCGAGCGGACAGGTGGCGGAATTCGATGCGGGCGCGTTCACGCCTTTTACCTGCTCGCTGTCGCCCGGAGAGGCGTCGATCCATCATGCCTGGCTGGTGCATGGCTCGCCGGCGAACAAGGGGACCGGCCGGCGCATTGGTGTGACCTTCGTTTATCATCCGCCGCATTTGCGCCAGGCCGGAGCCGTTCGCACCAGCGCGATGGTCGTGCGCGGCGAAGACAGCTATCGCCATTTCGATCACGAGCGCCCGCCGGTCGCGGCCGACGATCCTGAAACGATTGTGCGGCATGAACGGGCGGCGGCGCTCTATCGCGCCAAGGCGCAAGAGCTGGGTAACCGGAATATCGGCCGGCTGGACAAGTAACGGTGCGCTGGTCTCGCGCCCGAACCGTCTCGCTTCTGATCGCCCCAGTGCTTGTCGTCGCGGTGTCGCCGGCGCATGCGGCTGATGATTTTTACCGCGGGAAAACGGTGCAGGTGATTGTCGGGTTCAGTCCTGGCGGCGGATACGACCTTTATGCGCGGGCATTGGCGCGCCATATCGGCAAACACCTCCCCGGCAATCCGTCTGTGAACGTGCAGAACATGCCGGGCGCGGGATCGCTCAAGGCGGCGAACTATCTTTACAACGTTGCGCCAAAGGACGGCACCGTGTTCGGCACGTTCGATCGTGGACTGCCGATGGAAAGGCTGCTCGGGCGTGTCGAGGGTGAGAATTTCGATGCCACGCGCTTCACCTGGATCGGGAGCGTCACCGACGAACCGAGCGTATGCGGATTTTCATCCCGCTCCGGCATCCGCAGCTGGCAGGACATGAAGTCACGGCCGTTCAGCGTCGGCGGCGCCGGCGCGACAGCCGATGACCAGATCTATCCCACGGTGCTGAAGAATCTGTTTCATCTGCCGGTGAGAATAGTCACAGGCTTTCCCGGCCGCGCAGAAATGGTGCTGTCGATCGAACGCGGCGAAATCGACGGACTTTGCGGCTGGTCGTGGTCGAGTCTCGAGAGCCGCGACCGCGCGCTTTACGACAGCGGCAAGATCATCGTCACGCTGCAGCTCGGAGTCGAAAAAAGCCCCGGCCTGCCGAATGTGCCGGTCCTGGGCAATATGACATCGGACCCGAAGCAGAAAGCGGCACTGAAACTGATCTTTTCGCGGCTGATTCTTGCTCGGCCCTTTGCCGCGCCGCCGGGGCTCAGCCCGGAACGGGTGCGCGCGTTGCGCGATGCGTTCGATGCGACCATGCGCGATCCGGAGTTCCTCGCCGAGATGAAGCGGTTATCGCTCGAGGTGCGGCCGCAAGCGGGAGCCAAAGTCGAGCAGATGGTGAAAGAGCTCTTCGCCTATCCGCGCGATGTTGCGGAGTTGGCAGCGGCCGCTATTAAGCCGTAGGATACCGGCCAGGATGCCGGGGAATGATGGAGGGAACGATGCGCAATGGCGTAAAATTCATCCTGTCGG
>JAGWSK010000547.1 GCA_028869355.1 Alphaproteobacteria bacterium
GTAAAGGATTCGCCGAGGCCCTCGATACTGTGACCGTCGGGCGTCAGCAACCCGTAGCGGCTGCCGAGCGCGCCCGCTCCGAGCCCCGCCGCACCGACAACGCCCGCCGTTATCAGCCCGCGCCGTGTCAGGTGTTTGCCCATCGCCCGATTTCTCCCGAAAGGGACCGCCACAATATGCCGGAAATGCTATCATTTCCAAATGGTGATCTGGGAGGATCGGATGACGCGCACAGGCATTACACGGCGGGACATGCTGGTCTGCGGGGCGGCGGCGGGTGTGGCAGCCACATGGCCTGCGTGCTCCGCATTGGCGCAAACCGCCCGAATCATCGATTTCCACCACCATTTCAATCCGCCATTTTTGGTCCAGGCGTCAGAGGGCAATCGCGTCGGCGCCGGCGATGCAAATGGGCTGAACTGGGAGCTGTCCTGGTCGCTGGAAGACATGGACAAAGTCGGCATCGCCAAAGCGGTGTTGTCGCCGCCGACCGGCTTTACCGAACGCACCGATCCGTCGCAGCGCAATGGCATGATCCGCAAGGTGAATGATTATGGCGCCGAAGTCGTGCGCGACCACCCGGCGCGCTTTGTGCAACTGGTTTACATGCCGCTGCCCGATGTCGAGGCATCGCTGAAGGAAATCGAATATGGCTTCGATACGTTGAAGGTGGTTGGCGTCGGCTTTGCCACTTCGTACGGACCAAAATATGTCAGTGATCCGTCGTTTGCGCCGGTGTTCGAGGAACTCAACCGCCGCCGCGCCGTCGCCTATTTCCATCCGCTGGCAGGTGCGTGCTGTACGCGGCTGATTCCGGGTATGCCGCTGGAAACCAATCTGGTCGAAATTCCCTATGACACCGCCCGCGCGGTGATTGGATTCCTGCTCTCCGGCGCGTTCCGCCGCTATCCGGATGTGAAATTCGTGTTCTCCCATTCGGGTGGCGCGGTGCCGATGTTTGCCGGGCGCTTCGACCGGCTGCTGCAGAAAACCGACCTGTCGAAAGTCGCGCCGGACGGCATCGATGCCGAATTCCGCAAGCTGTATTACGAAACCGCCAATGCGAACTCACCGCCGACCATGGCGGCGCTGCTGAAATTCGCTCCCTTGAGCCAGGTGATGTTCGGCAGCGATCATCCCTATGTGTCGGATACGGACAATCTCGCCGACCTCAGGAGCTGCGGACTGACTCAGGCGCAAATGAACGCAATCCTATACCAGAACGCCGAGCGCCTGATTCCCGCACTGCGCACGTAAGAAAAAATTTCACGCGGAGGCGGAGGTGCTACGAGAATGCGCACGGCTTCGCCGCGCTATCCCCGCCCCGATCCTGCTTCGCGCAAGCGCTTCGCAGGATCGACCCGCCCCCAAGGGGCGGGTTGAAGTTGAACTCAAGCCTTACGCTGTTTCTCCGCGGCTCCGCGTGACACTTCTTGTTGTCGCGCGCGGCGCGGTCATGGAAGCTTGAATGCGTACACTGTTGTGTTCGGATGGTCCGAACCGCAACCCTCGCTGCCACCGATGAAATAGGCGGTGTCGCCGACAGTGGCCGCGCTGTGCGCGTGCAGTCCGGTTGGCGCCTTGGCCAGTTCGCGCCACGTGTCCGTCTTCGGATCGTAACCTTCCATTTCATCGAAGGTGATGCGCTTGGCGGCGTCTTTGCATTCGCCACCGTGATAGAGAATCAGTCCATGATAATAGGTGAATGCTCCGCTGCTGCGCGGAGTCGGCATCGGCGCCAGTGAACGCCATGAATCGCGCTTCGCGTCATAGACATCGTTCAGCCCGACATTATCGACGGTCGCATTCAGCCTTCCGCCAAATACGTGGATTGCGCCGTCCACCACCAGAATCCCGAGATGATCGCGCGCGACCGGCAACCGCGCCGCCATGCTCCACTGATTGGTTTTCGGATCGAACACATAATGTGTCGCGACGGTCATGCCATCCGGCTTGCGTCCGCCGATGACATGAATTTTGCCGTCCAGCGCCGCCACTCCGACCGAGCCCAATGGCTGCGGCAGAGGCGGCAATTCCCGCCACGTATTTCCGGCAATGTCATATTCGGCAAACAGGGTCACCGGATTCTTGTGCACATTCATGGTGAATCCGCCGGCCACGTAGATCTTGCCGTTCATCGCCGCGATGCCCGGATGAGACGTGGCTTGCGGGATCGGAGGGAGGTCGCGCCATTGCCTGGTCGCGGGATCGAATACCTGGAAGTTGGGTGTGGCATCGACGCCCGGAATGGCGCCTCCCGCGACGTAAATTTTGCCATCGACCGCGACGGCGGCGATTTCACCGCGATAGATCGTCATCGGCGCCGCTTTGGTCCATGTGCCCATGGCGTCCGCCCCCGTCGCGCTTTGCGCGACATCTGTCGATCGGGCAAATACCGGCA
>JAGWSK010000548.1 GCA_028869355.1 Alphaproteobacteria bacterium
ACGCGGTTCGGCAATCCGGTGCGCGTGATAACCGAGCCGGGGCTGCAGGTGAAACTGCCTGCGCCGATCGAGATGACCATCCCCATCGATCTGAGAATGCGCACGACATCGACCGGCCTTCAGGACGTCGGTACCAAGGACGGGCTGCGGGTTCTCATGCAGACTTATGTCGGCTGGCGCGTATCGAATAATCCTGACCGCATCCGTCAGTTCCTCCGCTCCGTGCGCAACGAGCCGGACGAAGCTGCGGTTCAACTGCGCAGCTATGTCAGCGCGGCATTGCACATTGCGGCGAGCAATTTCGATCTTGCAGATATGGTGAATCTGGATCCCGCCAAAGTGCGCGTCGCCGCCTTCGAACAGCAGGTGCAGGATCAGGTCGCTGCCCGCATGCTCCAGGTTTACGGCATTGATATCAGCCAGGTCGGCGTCGAGCGCTTGACGCTGCCCGCCGAAACGCTCGCCGCGACGGTAGCCCGCATGCGGGCAGAACGCGAAACGGTCGCGGCCGCGCGTACCGCGGAGGGATTGCGGCAGGCGGCGATCATTCGCGCGGATGCCGATCGCGATGGCCGCGAAGTGGTCGCCAAAGCCCGTGAGCAGGCCTCCGAGACCGAGGCCAATGCCGAGCAGCAATCCGCCAAAATCCGCGCCGACGCCTATAAGGCTGATCCCGCTCTGTATAATGAGCTGCGGTCGCTCGATACCGCGAACAAGATAATCGGCCGTTCCACTTCGATGGTACTGCGCACCGACGCGGCGCCATTCCGGGCACTGGTCAATGGCGTGCCCGGTGCTCAGAGCGCCCCGGCAGGTAAGTGAAATCCGTGAGCGATGTTCTCGAACGGGATTTTGCTTTTGAGGATACGGGTGACCCCGCGGAGGCCGCTGAATCAGTCCCACCGCCGGGGCCGATCGCACAATCGGTCGCGATCGGATTCCGCGCTGTTTATGTGGTGACAATACTCCTGGCTGTGGTCTGGCTCGGCAGCAATATCCGGGAAATCGCTCCAGACAGTCAGGCGGTCGTGCTTCGCTTTGGCAATATTGTCAGGGTTCAGAATTCCGGCCTGTTGCTGGCCTGGCCGCGTCCGATCGAAGACGTGGTGTTGCTTCCCGGTCCTGACCGTCAGTTGAGTCAGTCCGTTGGCAGCCTGCCGGCGGTCGGCGGCATCACCCAGCCCCCGCCACAGGTGGTCGGATCGGGAGTAGCGGTTCCGGTGACGGCGTCGCCCTATCTTACCGGCGACGGCAATGTTGTCCTTCTCGATGCCAAGCTGATCTATAGAATCATAGATCCCCGAGCCTACTATCTGTCGCAGATTCACGTCGAGCCGGCGCTTGATCGCCTGTTCCGCGCCACCGCGGTCCGCGTTACCGCGGGTTTCGGCCTGAACGATTTTCTCGTAACGCAGACCAATGCGCCCAGCCCGGCGGGTAACGCATCGGCCGTCGCCCTGCGGGCGGAGGTCAGGGACGACTTTCTCAAGGTCATGAACGCAAAGCTGGCCCAGCTGAACGACAAGGGCGTGGGCATTGGGGTCGAGGTTAACCGCATCGACTTGACACCATCGCTGCCGGCCGAAGCCAAGATTGCATTCGACCAGGTCTTGACCGCCACCCAGCAGGCGGACCAGCAAGTTGCCGCGGCACGCACAGCGGGCGAGCTCCGCCGTCAGGTCGCGCAGCGGGAAGCCGACGGCCTGGTCAGCGCTGCCCAGGCAACCGCCAATGAAAGCATTTCCTCAGCGACAGTTGACACAGCGACGATCAAGGCATTGGACTCCCAGATTACCAATCAGACGCGGGAAAGTGTTATGTTCCAAGCCTATGTAGACAGGGTCACCCAGATCATGAACCGCGTCGGTTCCGTAACGGCGGTCGATCCGCAAGGTGGAACGCGCTTTGTGTTGCCGGGAAAGCAGCCATGAGTCTCACGCAGACCCTTCCCAGCCCGCTAACCGATCCCAGAGGACAGGCCGCTGGCGCCGCTGCTGCCAGCGATCAGCCGCTGCTCGAAAAAACCGAACGGATCATCCTGGGACTGCGTATTACGCTCGCTTTGGCAGCCTTCTGCCTTTTGGTGGTTGCAGGAAGCATCCGGCTCTTTTTGCCGGCAGATACCGGAATTTCCGATCTGGTCGCCGGCGTTGCGGCGGCCCTCGTCGCTATACCGGTCCTTACCGAAGCCTGGGCGAGCTTGCGCCATCCTTCCCTGCACGGCATCACCGACCGGCTGGTGGCGCTGGCGCTGGTGGCCTGTTGGGCGACAGGCGATCTGATGACGGCCGCGTTCCTGCCAATTGTAATGACCCTCGGCCATATTCTGGAAGAGCGCAGCATGCTCGGTTCGCGCGAAGCTGTGCAGGCTTTGGGCAAGCTCACCGAATCTGATGCGCGGCGTCTGCTGCCGGACGGTTCGGTCGAGATGGTACCGACGGCGAATCTCCGTACCGGCGACGTTATTGAACTCCGTGCGGGCGAGCGCTTGCCGGCAGACGGCATTGTGCGTCGCGGCGTTTCCAGCCTGGACATGGCGTCACTGACCGGCGAATCGGTGCCGGTGGAGGTGCATGAGAATACGACCGTTCTTGCCGGCGCGATGAACATTGATGGCTTGTTGCAAGTCGAACTTACCCGTGTCGGCGAAAGCACCACGCTTGGCCGCATCATCAACCTGATGCGCGACGCGGAAAACGCCAAGCCGCCCGTGACCCGTCTTTTGGATCGCTATTCCGGCCAGTATATGACGCTGGTCCTGCTCGTCGCCGCCGGCACGTGGTTCGTCACCGGAAATGTACCGGCGATGTTGGCGGTGCTCGTCGCGTCCTGTCCTTGCGCGTTGGTGCTCGCCGCGCCCGCAACCGCCATCGCAGCTATCGTCGTCGCAGCGCGCCACGGGATTCTTATCAAGGGTTCGGCATTCCTCGAACAGCTTTCCGATGTGACTGCTGTTGTGTTCGACAAGACCGGCACAATCACGACCGGCAGCCTCCAGCTTGAGGGAACGCGCCCTGTAAGGGGGATGGATAAGGATTCTCTCCGCGTTTTGGGCGCAAGCCTCGGCGCTGCGAGCAACCATCCGCTAAGCCGGGCTGCTGCCGAAGGCGTGAGTGAGAAGGAGCGGCTCATCCTCGAAGACACGCGTGAGGTCGGGGGCTTCGGCGTCTGCGCGACCTATGATGGCCAGCAGGTGGCGCTTGGCCGCGCGGATCTCTTCGGCGGTCTCGGCATCGATGTGCCTCCTGCGCCCGATCATGATGGTCCGATTGCGGGCGTTTCCATGGGCGGAAAGTTTTTGGGCTGGCTGCTTTTCAGCGATCAGTTGCGGCCGAGTGCCGCCCTTGCAGTGCACGATCTGAAGGCGCTCGGCATCGACCGCCTCCTGTTGCTCACCGGGGATCGCGACAATGTGGCCCGCCACGTGGCGACCGAAATCGGCATCGATGATGTTTATGCCGAGATGCTGCCCGAAGAGAAGATGGCAGTCGTCAGGCGCGAAATTCGTTCCGGCTTCCGTCCGATGGTGGTGGGAGATGGCATCAACGACACCCTGGCCTTGCGCGCTGGCGCAGTCGGCGTCGCGATGGGTAGCCAGGGCGCGGAAGTGGCACTCGCTTCCGCCGATCTCGCTCTGATGACCAACGATCTGCGCCGCCTTGGCACCTGCATCCGTTTGAGCCGGCAGTGCCGCCGCACGATCTCGGTCAATGTCGCAATCGGGTTGGGCTTCACCTTCGGCTTGACGGCGCTGGCAAGCGTCGGCGTGCTTGGCGTCGAAGCACCGATCATTGCTGCGTTGCTGCACAATCTGAGCACATTCCTCGGTCTCGGTAACGCCGGGCGGCTGCTGCTGTTCGACGAAACGCGTCAGCAGGCTGCCTAACCAGCGAGGCGCACGGCGATATAGAGCGAGGCCGCGCCGAGAATGGTAATGCTGGTTGTCAGGAATTTCGGGTGCGCATGATGACTCTCGGGCAGAAGGTCGCTTGCGCCGATGAACAGGAAGAAACCGGCGAAGACAGCCAATATCAGCGCAAGCTGATCGCTCGTCGGAGTGAACAGCAGACTTAAGGCAGCGCCTATTACAGGCGCAATCGCATCCGTGATCAGCCAGCCAAAGGCGCTGTGGCGCGTGCCGCCGTTCTTCAGCACAAGATTCACGGTGTTCATGCCGTCGGAACAATCGTGGGCGAGGACCGCAACTGTCACCACTCCGCCGACCGCTGCGGAAACTTTGAATGCCATGCCGATCGCCAGCCCATCCAACAGACTGTGGCAGGAGAGCGTGCCCGCACCGAGCCAGCCGCGCTGGAAATTGCCATGGACATGGACGGCATCGTCGTGATCGTCGGTGTGAGTATGAAGGATGACCAAACGGTCAAGCACCGCATACGCGAAAAATCCGATACCGGTGAAGCCGAGTACGGTCGAGGGCACAAACACATTCTTCGCGATTTCGAGCGATTCGGGCAGCAGGTCGAACAACGCCACCGCGATCACGGCGCCGGCGCTGAATCCGAGCATCAAGTGCAGCTTGTCGCGGAAGCGCAGCGCCAGGCTGCCCCCTATGAGGGTCGCCGAAAACGCAGCAACAGAAAGAACCATGACAAGAAGCGGTGTGGTCATGGCGAATTGGCGATCGATTTCATTGTGCGCATTGTGGCGGCATCATTTTTACGCCGCAAGTTGGGTCGAAAGCTTCAGGAATTTCCCGCCTGCGGCCAGTCGGGAACCGGTTTCCCAACATACAGTTAGCCGGGATATGATCTCACTACCAATCGGGGCCTCGCTCTCTATACTGATGGACAAGATGCATCTCGGACGGCGGGCATGAGCGATCATTCCCAAAGGCGGGCAGTGGGGTTTGCGGTGGCAGCGGCCGCCTTGTTCGGCGCCAGCGTTCCCGCCGCCAAACTCTTTCTCGGCCATGGCGTTGAAGGGCGCCTGCTGGCGGGATTGCTTTATCTCGGCTCTGGTGTCGGGCTAGCAGGAATACTGACGGTGTGGCGGGCCTTAGGGTTTCGATCATCGGAGGCACCCCTGCGATGGTCAGACGCACCGCGCCTCGCGGCCGTGATTGTCTCCGGTGGAGTAGTCGGGCCACTTCTCCTGATGTGGGGCCTCGCGCATACCGATGCGGCGTCCGCCTCGCTTCTGCTCAATGTCGAAGGCGTCGCTACTCTCGCCATCGCATGGCTGGTTTTTCACGAAAACGCGGACACACGCATCATCCTTGGGGCCTTCGCCATTCTTGCCGGTGCGGCCATCGTCTCGTGGGGCGGAGCACTCGATTCCTTCAATATGGGGGCGGTCGCGATTGTCGCGGCGTGCGTGGCCTGGGCCGTGGACAACAATCTGACCCGCGGCCTGTCAGGTTCCAACCCGGTCGAAATCGCCGCGTGGAAAGGCCTGTGCGCCGGAAGTTTCAACGTCCTCCTCGCTCTTCTGTTTGGCGATCATCTTCCGGCCGCAGGATTGATCGTGGCCGCGGGTGCACTCGGGGTCGTCAGTTATGGTACAAGTTTGGCGCTGTTCGTTCTGGCTTTGCGGCATCTCGGCGTCGCGCGGACCGGAGCCTATTTTTCAACCGCGCCATTCATCGGCGCGGTGGTCGCGATCATTCTGTTCGATGAACCGTTCACTCTTCGGCTCGCCATTTCCGGTGCGCTCATGGGATCAGGCGTGCTGCTCCATATTCTCGAAGTGCACGCCCACTGGCACCGGCACGAACCGCTGGAACACACGCATAGTCACACTCATGACGCACATCACGGGCATCAACACGAACCCGGCGCCCCAGAGCCGCATGCCCACGCCCACCGGCATAGTGCGACTGGGCACAGCCATGCGCATTATCCCGACCTGCATCATCGCCACAGTCATTCGGGACAGTAACTGCGCGCTTTACGCGCCGGCGGCGTAGCCGTGTTGCTGGACGTGCTGGTTGACGAGGCTGACTGCTTCGGGCACTTCGTCAAGGAAACCCCAGCTCTTCATCCAATCGTAGGTGCGTTGCAGTTCGGCGGCCGGGATCGGCGCCGGATCAACCAGATAGATACGGCTCTCGCGCAAATCGTCGATCGTCAACTGTGCGATTTGGGGGTCTTTGGTTTTGTAGTAGTCGAGGAAATAGTGAAGGTAGTTCCGCTTGTTCGCATTGATGCGGCGCACCGCTTCGCGCACTGCGCGGTTGAACGCGCTGTAGGTTTCGGCATCGACACGGTCCGACGCCACTTCGGTACCGTGATGGAATGCCGAAATGACGAGCCTGCAGCCCTTCTTCTCCGCCAGTGAGATATAGGGCTCGGTTAGGGTTGTTGCTTCGATCTCACCATCCATCAACAGTTTGAACCGATAGGGCGAGCCATTTGGTACCCGGCCGAGTTTGATCTGGTCACGCGGCACGAAGCCTTCGAGCATCTGTAACGTCAGATAATGAGTGCCGAAAAAGAACGGAACACCGATCTGCCGGTTGGCGAACTGCTGCGGCGTCTGCACCGTGGAATCGCCACGCACCACCAGCGCCGCGAATGTCACGATCGACCGCCGGCCGATCTGACGGCTGCCGACCCTGGTCGTCTCGACCCGGGAATAGTTGCCCCATTCGCAGGCGTTGTAGAGATCGGCTTTGCCCTCTTCGAGCAGCCGGCCGTGACTGGCGTACCGGTTTGCTCCCCTGCCGGTAACATCGGTGCAAGTGAGTTCTGCGCGCTTATCGACGCCGCGTTCCCGATCGGCCCATTTGATCTCCAGCCCCTCCTTGGCAAACAGCCCCTCATCGTAGGCTACGAGTTCGGCAAGACCCTGAAATGGAGCCGTGGTCTCAAGTGTCAATGTTTTCATGGGTTTCTCCTCATCGCTGACCGGCCGAAAGGAAGGCGCGAATTGTCCGATCATCCGAACCGCTGCGGTTGACCCTGAAAAAGACCCAAACCCGTGTTGAGGTCAATCGAATAAAGTGGAACATACGTTCAAAATATTTGAACGCCCCCACGGCAAAATTGGGAAACCTCGATGGCAGCGAAGGTTGATGAACTCGACTTTTCCAAACTTCGCGCCTTCGATCTCGTGGTAAAGCACGGCACCCTGCAGGTTGTTGCTGCGCGGCTGAATTTGACCGTGTCAGCGGTGTCCACCCAGATCAAACGGCTGGAAGAAATCCTCGGCGTCGAGCTGTTTCGCCGGACGCCGGGCAGGCTCACGATCACGCCCGCCGGCGAGCGGTTCGCCTCTGATGCCCGCGATCTTCTCGATATGGGTGAGCGAGCCCTAACCCGGCTCAGTGAGCAAACTGCGCATTCTGGCCACGTCAATCTGTCCCTCGGCGCCGATTACGCGTGGCTGTTCATGCCCAAGATCGACACTTTTTCGGCGCGCCATCCCAACATGACGACAACGATTCGTATCCATCGTGGCACTGAAGCCATGACAGCGCTGCAGAAGGGCCAGGTCGACTTCTGTATCGGCACCTTCCTGCGCCGCCCGCGCGGCGTGCGCATCAGACCGGTCGTAACCTCAACAATGTCGATTATCTACAAGGGGCGCGAGTTCGAGCAGATCGCATCGCCATTTGCACCGATACGCTACCGCGTCATTATTGCGCCCCGGAGCGCCACAGTTCGCGCCAGGGTCGAGAAATGGCAACAGCTCAAGGACAAAGTCAGCGTTCTCGAATGTCCAACTTGTCATACCGCCGTCGATCTGGTGAGACGCGGATCTGGTCCAGCCATCGTGCACACTCTGTGTCTCAGCCAGGCCGAAAAGAACGGTATTCACGCCACGGATCTGGGTAAAACCTTTGGTGTCGAGCAGTATGTGATCGCCTATAAGGCCAGCACGTTGAAGCAGCGGGTCATGGACGATTTGCTCGACTGGCTGCTGCATTGATACGCGCAGGCGGCGGAGCAAACCCACAGTTCGCGCACGCGTGACCAGCCGCGCGAGGAGTCCTACATCGGCGGCCCGACGGTAATGCGATAGGGCCGGATCTCGACGCTTTGGAACAGGCCCGCCGTGACATAGGGATCATTGCGCGAGAACTCCTCAACCGCGCGCCGATCCGGGGCTTCGACGATCAGCAGCGACCCGGCCATGTTGCCCTGCTCGTCAAGATAGGGGCCGCCCAGTTTCACCTTCACAAGTGTCTGTCCGCCATTTGCATAGGTGAGATGGGATTGTCGGGTTGCCATGCGCAGCGCAAGACTGTCGGGCTTGTCGATGCAGGAAATCGCAAACAGAGCCATTTTGCCCTCAGATTTCAGCGGCGCAGGACTCAAATCCGGCCTTGAGTTCGGCGCGATCGAGATTGCGTCCAATGAACACCAGCCGGGAATAGCGCTCCTCATCCGGCCGCCATTCCCTTTGCAGGTCTCCTTCCAGGATCATATGCACGGCCTGGAAAACCAAACGGCGGTTATTGTCCTTGACGTCGATGATGCCTTTGGCGCGCAGGATGTCCTGACCGCGGTTCTTGCACAGCGCCGTCAGCCAGCGCGCGACTTTGCGGCGATCCATCGGCTGGTGCAGCGACAGCGAAATGCTCTTCACTTCGTCGTCGTGCAGGGGCGCTTCGTGATCGTGGCAGTCCTCGCCATGCACATGCCCGGCTTCGCCATGCGGCGGATTGAGGAAGTGCGGCTCGAGATCGACAATCCGGGCGAGATCGAAACCGCCACGCCCGAGTATTGCTGTGAGATCAACCTCGGCCCGTTGCGCCCGGTGAATGGGTGCGATCGCATTGATTGCGTGGATTCTCGTTTCGACTTCGCGTAATTCGGCATCGGAAACGAGGTCGGTCTTGTTCAGGATGATCTGATCGGCAAACGCAATCTGCTCCCGAGCCTCGCGGCTGTCGGCAAGCCGCAACCCGATATGTTTGGCGTCGACGACGGTCGTCACCGAATCAAGTTCGGTCAGCGACCTCAGATGGCCGTCGACAAAGAATGTCTGCGCCACAGGCCCGGGATCGGCAAGTCCGGTGGTTTCGACCATGATCGCATCGAAACTGCGGTCCTTGGCTAGCAGTCCATGCACGGTCTTGATCAGATCGCCGCGGATGGTGCAGCAGATGCAGCCATTGTTCATCTCGAACAGCTCTTCGTCGCTGTTGAGGATAAGGTCGCCGTCAATCCCGATCTCGCCGAATTCGTTGACGATGACGGCATAACGCCGGCCGTGCTGCTGTGACAAAATCCGGTTGAGAAGCGTGGTTTTGCCGGCTCCAAGAAAACCGGTGAGCACGGTGACGGGAATTCGGTTTACGGTGGTCATGCGGTTCTTCTAGAACGTCGGTTTCCTGGACACCAGCGTGAAGGAGGGTGGATGCCAGCTTTGCGAGAAGCCTATATCTGCGACGCCGTGCGCACCCCGATCGGCCGCTTCGGCGGGGCGTTGGCACATACGCGCACGGACGATCTCGCCGCCACACCGTTGGACGCGCTTAAGCTCCGCAATACCGATGCCGATTGGGGTGCTCTGGACGAGGTCATGCTCGGCTGCGCCAATCAGGCGGGGGAAGACAACCGCAATGTCGCGCGGATGGCGCTTTTGTTGGCGGAATTTCCCGATCGCATCCCAGGCGTAACCGTCAACCGGTTATGTGCCTCCGGGCTGGAAGCGGTCGGCGCGGTCGCGCGGGCGATCCGCGCCGGCGAGGCAGAATTTGCCATCGCCGGCGGAGTCGAATCCATGACCCGCGCGCCGCTGGTGATGGCAAAGGCAGAGAAGTCGTTTCAGCGCAGCGCAGAGGTGTTTGACACCACGATTGGATGGCGCTTTGTCAATCCGATGCTGAAGGCGCAATACGGCACCGATTCCATGCCGGAGACGGCCGAAAATGTCGCCGCGCAGTATCAGATCACCCGCGCGGATCAGGACGCATTTGCGCTGCGCAGCCAGCAGCGCGCAGGCCGCGCGATCCAAACCGGTTTCTTCGCCGAAGAGATCGTACCGGTCCACACCAGGGACATGGCCGGCAAGCCGGTCACGGTGAAGCAGGACGAGCATCCACGCCCGCAAACGACCCTGGAGGACCTTGCGCGTCTGAAGGCGCCGTTCCGCGAAAACGGCACCGTGACCGCTGGAAATGCCTCCGGGATCAACGACGGAGCCGCGGCAATCATTCTCGCCTCCGAGACCGCATTGAAAAAACACGGGCTGAGGCCGCGTGCGCGCGTTCTCGGAATGGCGGCCGCAGGCGTGGCGCCACGCGTGATGGGCATTGGGCCGGTGCCCGCAACGGAAAAGTTGCTGGCGCGTCTCGACCTCAAGATTTCCGCCTTCGACGTCATTGAACTCAACGAGGCATTCGCCAGCCAGGCGCTCGCAGTACTGCGCTCCCTCGGCGTGCCGGAGGATGCGGAAAAAGTTAATCCCAACGGCGGCGCGATTGCTTTGGGCCATCCTCTCGGAATGAGCGGCGCGCGCCTCGTGCTGACCGCCGTACACCAACTGGAAAAAACCGCGGCCAGACGCGGGCTGGTAACGCTTTGTGTGGGCGTCGGGCAGGGCGTTTCCCTCGCTCTGGAAAGGGTTTAGCCGAGACGGTTCCCCCGGTTCCCGACGCGGATGCATCCCGCGGACCGGCTGTGCGTTTTTGGCGTGGCGATCGCGGCAAGGCACGGCATAAGCGGCATGGATTATTTCATCGAGCGCCTGGTGGACGGACTGACGCTCGGCGTCACCTGTGCGGTTTGCATGGGAATCTGTGGTGCCTTGGTCGGAATGAGTCTGGCACATCATTGGCAGCCGGCGCGCAGACTGGTGCCATATGGGCTGGTGCTCGGCCTGCTTCCCGGCTATGCGCTGTTCGGCAGCGATCTCTTCTCCGCGACTGGATTGGTCATCGACACATATTTTATTCTGATGGCAGCGCTGCTTGCCTATCACTGCGCTCTCGCGCGCCTGCTGGTCCGGCAATATCCGTGGATGTACCGGCGATTTCTGTTCTTCGGCTGGCGACGTGTACGTACGGTAGGTGGTCAGCCACCCGCGGTGATCGGATAACCCGCCTTCGACCACGCTTCAATGCCGCCCAGCAATGGACGAATGGTCCTGAATCCCGCCCGCTTGAGATGTTGCGCCGCCACCGCTGCGGCGGCTTCATTGGGGCAGGCGCAGTAAATCACAATCTGCGTGTCGTGCGGGTATTGCGTCATTGCCGAGTCGATGTCGGAGGGATGCGCGAAGTGGGCGCCGGGTATGATTCCATCACGCAACCGGGCATCGGCCGGCCGGACATCGAGAATGACCGGACTCTTTCCATCGTGGATCATTTCCGCGAGCTCGGCCACCGTGATCCGGTCCATGCGCAACTGCCGGACAAAGTTCCACCGTTTGATCCAACGCACGGCGATATAGAGGGCAATGACGCCAACCAGCAGCACGCCGCCATAATGACCCAACTGCGCCAGCGTGATCAGGATGGAATCCACGGCATCGTGAAATATCCGTCCAAGGAGGACTGGAAAGGCGACAAAGGCGAGCCCGCCGAGAGCGTCGAGCATAAGAAAAACCGGCATCGAAAGGCCGGTGATGCCCGCCATGGCCACCGTCACCAGTCCGAGTCCGGGAAGAAATTTGACGAACAGCAGCGCGCTGGGACCGACACGGCTGAATATGCTCTCCGTCTGCTGGACGCAGGAATCGGGCGATAACGAAATCTGGCACAGAGTCGCCAGCACTTTCCGGCCCCAGCGTTTGCCCGCGACGTACCAGCCGGCGTCCGCCACAATGGAGGCGGCAGCCGCGGCGAGGACGGTCGGGATGATGCCGGTGCCCGAAAGCGTCAATGCGCCCGCAACGATCAGCAGCGGCCACGACGGCAGTGGCATTCCGCCCTGCTCGAGCAGGACGTTCAGGAACACTGCCAGCAGCCCGAATTCACCGATGAGAGCCGCGAAATGTTGCATTGCCGTCAGTCCGGCGCCTTCGAATTGAGCAGCATGCGGAACAGTTCCGGCATGCGGTGACAGGGACCTTCGCGTCCCATGCTCTGCATGTTCACGCGTGCGCCCTCCAGCAGCAGGAATATCTCATCCGCCAGTTTCTCCGGGCCGCTGAAACCGGCATTTCGGCACAATCTCGCGATGTGGTCGCGCTGCGAGATTTTGTGGCGCTCGATGACCTCGCGCGCAGGGTGATCCTTTTCCGGAATCTCGACCGCAGCGTTGGCGAAGGCGCAGCCCCGATTGGCCGGATCGGCCATGCCTTCGCAGAGATGCTGCAACCATGTTTCAAGCTGTTTGCGCGCGTCACGTGGATGCGCCCGCCCTACCTGCTCCCAAAACGCATCGGCTTCGTCCGCCAGCAGCCGAAGATATTCCGCGACCAACCGGTCCTTGGATTCAAAATGGCGGTAGAGCGTCATCTTGTTGGTGTCCGCGGCGGCGGCAATCTCATCGACGCTCACCGCGCGGATACCGCGGGCGTAAAACAGCTCTCTCGCGGCGGCGAGAATCCTGTCCCGCGGGGGCAGATCTGCCGCCGGGCGGCGGGAATGCTGGGGCGGGGCAGTTTTGGCCCTTGACATGTTACTGACCAGTAAGTACCTATTCCCTGTTACTACTTAGTAACAGATTGCGCGATTCAAGTCCACGGTCGACTGCGCCCAACGGAGATAAGGCCATGATAAATCTTCTGTTTGTAAGTTCGAGTCTGTCCGGCGAGGATTCCAGGTCGGAGCGGGTTGCGCGTGAGCTGATCGCGGCGCTGGGCCAAACCCGGATTTATGAGCGCCGGCTTGGCGATGGGTCGATTCCCCACCTGAGCGGGGAATATCTGCAGGCGATCATGACCGCGCCGGGTAATCGGACACCGCGCCAGTATTCGCTGGCCAAACGAGGCGAGGCCTATATCGAAGATGTCGAGGCCGCGGATGCGATCGTAATCGCGGCGCCGATGTACAATTTCTCCATTCCGTCCACGCTCAAAGCCTGGCTCGATCATATCACCCAGGCAGGCCGAACGTTCCGTTACACGGCTGAGGGCCGCCCCGAGGGTCTTCTGAAGGACAAGAAGGTCTATGTCGTCGCCTCCCGTGGCGGCATCTACACCGGCGAAAGTCCGGTGAAACCACTGGATTTTCAGGAACCCTATCTCCGGCACATGCTGGGCTTTATCGGTTTGACGGATGTGAGCTTCGTGCATGTCGAAGGGCAGAGGATCAGCCCCGCTGCGGCCGAAGCCGGATTGAACAAGGCCCGTCAGACCATCGCGCAAATTGCACCGCTTGCCCAGGCTGCTTGATCGGCTGAGCGGTTCGTGAGCCCTTGCGTTTAGCAAGGTGCTCTGGCCGGGGCGGAGCGTTCCCTCCCCCGCATTCCGCCCCGGCCATCTTACAGGGAATGTTACAGTCCGCCCGCAATTCGCGCGGATAGATACATGCCTGAACCCAACCCGCCGGAACTGTTCGGCGATGTCGCATTTCTGATTCGCGCCTATCAGCTATCGCAGATGCTCTCCGTTGCGGCGGCGCTCGATCTCGCGGATCGCATCCATGACCATCCGCGTCCGGTAAATGAGCTTGCGGCCGAATGCGGTGCGCATCCGGCCATGTTGCTCCGGATGATTCGGACGCTCGCAGCGTTTGGCATATTCAGTGTGGATGCCGGCGGCGCGGTTCAGCACACGGCACGTTCGCGTCTGCTTCGCCGTGATGCGGTACCGACGTTGCATCACGCGGCACGCTACCGTGGCATGCCCAGCGACTGGGCGGCCTGGGCCAATCTGGAACACACAATCCGAAGTGGCGAACCCTCGTTCGAAGCGATCTTCGGAGTCGCCAATTTCGAATATCTGAACCAGCACCCGGAGCAAGCCGAACTGTTCAACCGGTTCATGCAGCATAGTCCGGACGATCGTCAGAACGCGGTTGTGGAGGCGTATGACTTCTCCGCGGCGCGGACCATTGTCGATGTCGGCGGTGGAAATGGGGCGTTTTTGGCGGCCGTGCTCGCACGAAATCCTGATCTCCGGGGCGTGCTGCTCGATGAGCAGAGCGCCCTCGAGCAGGCGCCGGCGGTATTAGGGCCGCTAACGGCGCGCTGTGCAATTGAACCGGGAAACTTCTTCGCTCACATCCCTGAGCGGCGGGACATCTATGTTCTGTCCCAGATCCTGCACGACTGGAACGACGAACACTGTTTGCAGATGCTTGCGAATTGCAGGATCGCAATGCGCCCCGATTCGCGACTGCTGGTCATCGAGCGTGTGCTCACGGAAGATGGCGACCCGGCCAACTATCTTTCGGACATGGAGATGATGGTGCTGTTTCCAGGCGCGAAAGAACGTTCGCTTGACGAGTACTCACGGATATTTGCCGCCGCAGGCCTCAACCCCGGCCGGCTGATCCGCACCCGATCACCGTTTTCGATTATCGAAACGACCCCAAGCCCTGTTCAGCGCTTCTGATTTCTTATCGAAAATCGCAGGCCTCCAAGCGCGCGCTCTGCCAACTGATCGAGTTTTCCCTCTTTGGCGTCGCGTCGATTTTCCTGTCGAAGAGATCGCCCGCGAACTGATCGAACCATTCACGGAATTTCGCCAGCTCGCCCGGAGGCAATTCCACTATCGCTTTTTCGATTTCCTCAAGCTTGCTCATGCGACTGATGCCTCGCAATTCTCCCGTCATGTGGCATCCTCGGCTGTGTCAAAAATCCGGCCGGGATGCCCGCGGGATTGGAACAAGGCCCTGATTAAAATGGTCGGTGTTGTTTTCCGCACAGACCATTTCGTGCAGCGGCACTTCGCCCGGCCGGTGATCGATCCGGTAATGCTGCACCGCATTCCACGGCATTGTGAAAGCGCCGGGGTCTTCGACATGGACGCGCACATCGAGCGCTTGCCCGTTGTCTATGATCCGGAAGCGCTCGATCACATGTAGCTGCGTGGTGTGCGGCGTGCGGTAATTGTCGACATAGGTCCGGTCATTGAGCCCGATCGTGTCCACGACCAGCGTGTCGCCATTCTCGTAATGCCCTATCGACTCCCCATACCAGGACGGCTTCGGATTCTCGCTGTGTTTCACGTTCAGGTACACGTGGCGAAGCTGGAAATCCTGTCCCCAGGTCATCAGGACTTCCTTCGCCGTCTGGATGAAAATAATTGGATGAACGGGATAGAGCAGGAACCCCGGAACGCCGTGCGGCCAGCAGCGCGAGCGCGCCGTGAAACCGACCTTTCCGGCCATCACGGCCTGGTTTTCCTTGCGCATGCTTTCGATCACCCAGGGCTTCAGGATCGGATTGCTCAGGTCCGCGATTTTGGGGGTTTCCTGGGCGTAAATTGCATTGGTGTAATAAGGATGCGCGGGATCGGCGCGGACGGGACCAGGGCCGGACTCGGGCTGGATGAATTCGTCACCAGGCGGTTTCAGCCAGCCGGTCGTGCTGTCGGGAGCGAAATTCGGAATCAGATCCGTCTGCGCTTCCGCCGCGGGAATCAGGGCGGACGACAACATAACGAGGGCATAAGTGAAACCAGCGAACCGCATCGCTATCCTCCTGGAGAGATAATAGCGTGTTACGGTCTGGAATGCACATCGTCGGCCATCCATGCCTTGCGGGTGATTTGGTGCTTTGATACGGTTTTCGCGAGGTCAGATGGTCCGTGCACGCATGAAGAGCCTGTTTCCCGCGCTACTCACAATCGGTGTCGCGGTTGCTCAAACCGTCTTTGCCGCCGGCGCGGATAACCAGGCCGGAGAAGACAAACGGATAGAGCAGGCGGTGAATGCATATGCGGCCAAACTGAAAGCTGACCAGGATCGCGCGCGAGACCAATCGGTCGCGCAAAATGAAAATGCGCTCCTGAATGACCCGCATACGCCGGTGATCGGCGATCCGAAGGCTGACGTGGAGATCGTCGAATTCTTCGACTACGCCTGCCCTTTTTGCAAAGCCGTTGAACCGCGGCTTGAGGCCTTTCTCAGGTCCGATAAGCGCGTGAAACTGGTCGTGAAGGAATATCCAATCCTCACGCCGGAGTCGCTGGTCGCCGCGAAGGCGTCGCTTGCCGCGATGAAACAGGGAAAATACCGGCAGTTCCATCGGGCATTGATGATGTTCAAGGGTCAACTTCGGGAGCCGGTCATTTTCGACACCGCCAAAGACGTTGGCCTGGATGTGAATCGGCTGCGCAAGGACATGCAATCCCCGGAGATTGCCGACGAAATCATTGCGAATTTCAATCTGGCCCGCGCGATCCGCGCATTTGATACGCCGACCTTTATCGTGAACGATCATCTGCTGACCGAACCTTCGGCCGAAATCGATTTTCCGAAAATCGTGGCTGCGGCCCGGCAGAAGTGAGTGATTGCTTTATTGTTGCTCCGCAGATTGCGGGCGTAGAATGCCGGGGCGAACTGCTCGCGGAATTCCTGATTTTCGCAAAGCCTTTCGGGAGGGAAACGATGTTGAAATCAGCAGGATTGGCGCTGGCATTCGGCGCCGCGGTTGTCCTGACCTTCAGCGCAGGCGTGAAGGCCCAGACCTCAAACAATCCGTACCATGTCGATTACAACTGGGACAAAATTCAGGGCCGCAAGATCGGCGTTGCCAGCGGATTCAAGATGGATCCCGACGGCAAACATCTGTGGGTCATCGATCGTTGCGGCGCCAATGGCTGCGCCGACTCCGACCTCGATCCGATCATCGAAGTCACGCTTGACGGCAAAATGGTCAAGAGCTTCGGCAAGGGATCGATCGGCTTTCCGCACGGACTGTTTGTCGACAAGCAGGGGAATGTTTGGGTGACCGATGGCGCGCCCGACGGCGATCCCCGGGCGGCGGCCAGCGCCAGAAAGCATATGGGTCACACGGTGATGAAGTTCAGCCCCGATGGAAGGGTGCTGCTGACGATCGGCACGCCCGGCGTGCCGGGCGCCGACGCGACACACATGAACGGACCGACCGGTGTGGTTGTGCAGGATGACGGCACAATCTGGGTGACCGACGGCCATGGCAGTGCGCAGACCGGTGCGAACAGGGACAACATGTACGGCTCGCGTGGCGGCAATAACCGCCTGATCGAATTTTCACCGGAGGGCAAATTCATCCGGCAGTGGGGCGGCGGCAAAGGTTCGGAAGGCAGCCAGCCGCTGCAATTCAACGATCCGCATGGCATTGAGCTCGATCCCGCGACGGGAAACATGTACATCGCCGACCGCGGCAATCAGCGGGTTCAGGTCCTCGACAAGCACGGAAACTTCATTACGCGCTGGACTCAGTTCGGCAAGCCGAGTGCCATTGCGATCGACACCAAAGGCCACATTTACGTGGCGGACGGAATGTCGAACGCGCATTGGAATCCCGGCTGGGAACGGGGCATTCGGGTCGGCGACATCAAGACTGGTTGGGTCAAGGCGTTCATTCCGGATGAAATGGTAACGCCGGCCAATGGTGGCGCCGGTACGGAATTTCTCGGAGTCGATCCTGAGGGCAATATTTATTCCGGCGGCGCAGGCATCAAGGGAATGGTGGTGCACCACCCGTTCCGGTCAGTCGATTAAGGAAGCAATGAAGGCCGGAACTGAAGCGCTCGCCTCTCCCCGTGAGGGACGCAGCGCCCGCAGTTGCGCAGGCAACTGCGCACGGGCGCTGCCGGGTGAGGGGTGCGTTTTGAGCGCTCTGGGAGACAGGTCGCTCTAATTCAACCCCAAACCTTTGCGGACTTCGGCTTTCACGGCCTGGAAGTCGGCCTGAAAATCCGGGTTCTTCATCATCTGGAACACGGCCAATTCCGCGATCATGTGCGCCGCGTCCCAGTCGGACGGATAGGCTGCGCCACTCATCACGCGGTTGGTGCCGTATTCCCAGCCCCGCGCGTAAAGTACATCACGCTTTTCCGGCACCATCTGGCTTAACAGGATCGCCGAAATCGCCCCCGTCGTGCTGTGGCCGGACGGGTATGTCGGACCCATCGACGCTTTCGCGATGTTCTCGGGCGTGTGGATATTCTTGTCGTACTGGAATGGGCGGATCTTTTTGTATTTTTGCTTTAGCGGTCCCACGCCGACGCCCGCTTCCTTGATGACCTTGGCGAAAAATGCGTCGGTCATCGGCATCTTCTCTTTGTTGAAATTGGGGCCGAGCACCGGCTCGCCAACGACGAACACACTCTGAGCAAAGTCGCGTTGAATGTCGGCCATTCTTTGCGGTGTCATATTCTTCTGGGCATCCAGAATGAACTGATCGTCCAGTTTTCCCTCCGGCGAAGCTTCCGCCGGCGGCGGCGGAATGAGCGTGGCGAAATCGACCTCATTGGGCGTCATGTATGGCTTTTCGGAAATTGCAAAAGCCGGTGTTGCCGCAAGCACAAAGACGGCGGCGAGAGCAAATTTGCGCATTGGGTATTCCCTCCGGTCCAATTCAATTGTGTGCCGGAAGATCGCAAATATCAGGTAGCCATACCAGCATCTATGCCAGTGCTATAGCGCCGCGCCGGGAGGGACAGGAAATCGGGAAGCTGGAGGATTTTGGACCCAAAACGATGAACGGCAAAGGTCGACTTTCGTCGAGGGCTCTGCCGTTCATTTGGCGATCCAATGTTTTTCGGGCATCAGACCGCTTACATAGATAATGATGGTGTGCCATCCGCGTTCCATCGCGCCGAAATCGAGATTTCGGGAGCAGAAATGACCGCAAAGGCCACGATTCAGTCAAGCGACGTTCTGCTGGCTGTTGACGTGCAAAACGACTTCTGTGCCGGGGGCGCTCTTGCCGTTCCGGGCGGAGATGCGGTCGTCGATATCATCAATCGCCTGTCGACCGCCTTCGACCATGTGGTCCTGACCCAGGATTGGCATCCGCCGGGACATACGTCTTTTGCTTCGTCCCATCCCCGCCGGAAACCATTTGACACGATCATGCTGCATTACGGCGCGCAAACATTGTGGCCGGATCACTGTGTCCAGGGCACACACGGCGCCGAATTCCATCCGGGCCTGCGGCTGAACAAAGCCGAACTTGTGCTGCGCAAGGGATTCCGGCCGTCGATCGATTCCTATTCGGCCTTTTATGAGAACGATCACAGCACTTCGACCGGGCTCGCGGGCTACTTACGCGAAAGATTGCTTCCCCGTATTTTTCTTGCCGGTCTCGCATACGATTTTTGCGTCCGCTATTCCGCCGAAGACGCAAAGCGCGCCGGATTTGAAGTCTGCGTGATCGAAGATGCCTGCCGCGCGATCGATCTCAACAGTTCACGCGCCGGCACGAAGCGTGCGCTGAGCTCGCTTGGAATCGCAGAAACCACGGCTCAGTCGCTGCTGCCGGCGTAACCCGGATTGATTTGTGCTAAAGTGAGCATTGCTCGGGAACCACCGACGCCGACTTATGAGCAGAAGGGAATCCTTATGGTCAGATTCACCTTGAAGCGCATAGTGCTTTGCGCAAGTTCCGCGTGCGTTGCCATGGTGTCGTCCGCCGCGGCGCAGAATCAGACACCGATCCCGGATTTTTCGTCCAACAATGCCGGATGGACCGGAATGGGCGGCATGACGGCAATGCCGGGAAGCCCCGAACCTGTCGGCCAGGACCCCTCGCGGCCGTTGATAGGCAACATTGGCCGCTTGCCCGGGCAGCAGCCGACCTTCCCCTACGCCAACCTCACAAATCCCAATCTGACGCCGTTTGCGCGCGAAGGCTTGCGCAAGGTGAACGAAGCCGCCGATGCGGGTTTTGCCATGTATTCACGCGAGTCGCGCTGCTGGCACACCGGAGTGCCGGTGTATCTGAACAACCCGGCGCAGCCGACCTTCTTCCTGCAAACCCCCACGGAAGTGACCACGATCTGGCAAATGGATCAGCAGGTGAGGCATATCTATCTGAACGTGCCGCATTCGGGGAATCCAAAGCCATCCTGGTACGGAGAATCGGTCGGCCATTATGAGGGCAACACGCTGGTCGTGGACACCATCGGCCAGAACACGCAAACCTTCCTTGACAACTTCCGCACGCCGCACTCGGACAGACTGCACGTGATTGAACGCTATCGGCTCGTCGACAACGGCAACACGCTGGAGGCGGAAGTGACCATCGATGACCCGGTCGCTCTGGTGCAGCCGCTGCATGTGGTGAAGCGTTGGCGCAAGGTACAGGGGCCGATGACTGAGTCGCGCTGCGCCGACGGCGAGATGGTCAATCCCTTCGGCCAGAAGACCGATCCGATCCCGACCGCCAGGACGGCCGACTTCTAGGCCCGCGCCCGTCGCAAGGTGCAGGGAGTGCTGCCAAAGGACATCTGCGACTTCTGGCAATCCATTGAGATCGCCGCGACGCCAATGACCGACGATCGGCAGGAACATGTGGCCGGCAGCCACATGCCGCATGGTGACGGATCGACAGGTAAACCCTTCTTCTAATCGTCAGCGCTGAACAGCAAGCATGTTGGCGTCGCGGAAAAGCTGCCAATTGCCGGCCGGCGATTTGCGCAGAATTGACAGCGTATAACCGGCGCGGCGAACCGGCTGTCCACTCGGCGGAGTCACGACAATTGCGAGATGCGTGCGGCACCAGGCGGTGTCGCCGCAGACCTCTATTTCCAGCACCTGGCTTTCGCCCTCCATTCGCACGTTTTTCATCTGCTCCGAAGCAGACGCAAACGCTGCTTTTCCGAACGGTTCGGCGCCGGGTACGTGGAACAATGCGTCGTCATGGATAAGGCTGAGCACCGCTTTCGTATTCCCGGACTTGCTGGCCGCGAGCCAGGTGGCGATCAGATCTCGAATGGCGGCTTCATCATCGGTCATGGGCGGAAAATGTCTGGTAGCGTCGAAGTCG
>JAGWSK010000549.1 GCA_028869355.1 Alphaproteobacteria bacterium
AACTTGAACCGCCCAGCGGAAGCGTTGACAAGCTATGATCGGGCGATCGCCGCAGACGACAATGCGGAGTCGCGCATTGGACGCGGCATGCTGCGGCTCTCGCTTCAACGCGACATCGAAGCTCTTCCGGATTTCGATCGCGCGCTCAGTTTCTCCCGGGGCATTGCGGATGGATGGCTTGGCCGCGGGACTGCATTGTTTCGTCTGGGGCGCTTCGGTGAAGCAGAAGCAGCATTTGATGAATGCCTCCGCCTGCGGCCGCAGGACAAGAACGCGCTTTATAACCGGGCCAATGCGCGCCTGGCGCTGAAGCATTTCGATGACGCGGCCCGGGATGCCGAAACCCTGCTTCAGCTCGATCCGGAATATGCCTATGCGCCGGGATTATTGCTGCATGCGCGGCTTTATGCCTGCGACTGGAGGGACTACCAGCGTCTGTGCTCGAGCGCGGCTGACGCGGTGAAGGATGGCCGCCGGGCGATACACCCATTTCTGAATCTGGCAATGTCGGATGTGCCGGCGTTGAACTTGCGCGCAGCGGAGGTTTTTGCGCGCGATCTTTACCCGCCCCCATCTTCATCCTGCTGGCGCGGCGAGTTGTACCGCCATGACCGGATCCGCGTCGCCTATCTGTCGGCCGACTTCTACGACCATGCGACGGCTTTCCTGATGGCAGGCGTATTTGAACAGCATGATCGGCGTCGGTTCGAAACCATCTCAATGTCCTATGGACCGGACGACCGCAGCCGCACGCGTCACCGGCTGCAAAGCGCTTTCGATCATTTCCTGGACGTGCGCACATTATCGGATCGTACGATTGCAGAAGAACTGCGCGCCATGGAAGTGGATATAGCAATCGACTTGAAGGGCTATACGGGCGAGGCGCGCCCCGGCATTCTCGCCCAGCGCGCAGCGCCCATTCAGGTACATTATCTCGGCTATCCGGGAAGCCTCGGCACGAGCACGATCGACTATCTGATCGCAGACAAAATCGTGATCCCACAACATGCGATGAAACATTACGCCGAACAGGTTGTGTACCTTCCCGGCTGTTATCAGTGCAATGATTCGAAACGGCCTGATTTCGCGGTGAATCCGAATCGCGCGGAATTGGGGCTACCGGAAAACGCGTTTGTGTTCTGCTGTTTCAACAGCAGTTTCAAAATCGGCCCGGACATTTTCGCAGTTTGGATGCGTCTCCTGCGTGAAATTCCCGACAGCGTCTTGTGGCTGCTGAAATCGAGTCCGGGTGCCGCAGCCAATCTCGGGCGCGAAGCCGTCCGGCACGGCATTGCAGCGGAGCGGCTGATCTTTGCCGAGCTGGTTCCGCTCCAGGAGCATCTGGCGCGCCTGCGTGTTGCCGATCTCGCACTCGATACGTTTCCATACGGCGCACACACCACTGCAAGCGATGCCGTCTGGGCCGGAGTGCCGTTGCTGACTATCGCCGGTGCAAGCTTTGCTTCGCGGGTGGCGGCCAGCATTCTGACCTCGGCTGGGTTGAGTGGGTTCGTCACGGCTTCGGCGGACGAATACCTGGATCGCGCAATCTCGCTCGCCCGCAGTCGCGAAACTCCCGCGGCAATCCGCAAGGACCTGCGCGAAAGGCGCGGGGCAATGTCCCTGTTCGATACCGCGCTGTTCACACGCCGGCTGGAAAGCGCCTACACGATGATGTACGAGCGATATCAAAGCGGGCTACCGCCGGCGTGTTTCACCGTGTCAGGATGAGCTGTTGCAGAATGGGCGATTCCTCCCGGCCGGGCGGAATGAAGCAGTGAGTCAGGATCAGCTCCAGCAGGCATTCAGGTTTTACCAGGCAGGCCAATTGGAACCTGCCGTAGAGCTGTTGCGCGGGTATCTGGCACGATTTCCATTCGACGCGCCGGCAAATCATCTTCTCGGCGGCATCTGTTACCGGCTGGGCAAACTGGATTCTGCCCGCGATCATCTTGTGCGCGCGTGCGCGGCGCCGGGTGCGAGGGCGGAGATGTTCAACGATCTTGGCGCCGCCCTAAACGGGCTTGGTGACCAGACCGGCGCAATCGCGGCCTATGAACGCGCGCTCGCGATGGAACCCAATCATGCCGTCGTACTGAGCAATCTTGCGGTGGTTTACCGGGCCCAGGGGCAACCGCAACGCGCGATCGCTGCTTTGCGGCGGGCGCTGGCGATCAATCCAAACTTGACGGAAGCACAGGCGAATTTGCGGAACACCTACCGCGACATCGTATCGCCCTGGCATTTCCCCATGATCAACGACCGCCCGCGCAATGATGCATACCATGCCGCGATCACGCATATTGTTCCCGGCCGGCGAGTCCTCGATGTCGGCACGGGTACGGGTCTGCTGGCGATGATGGCCGCCAAAGCCGGCGCAGCAAGCGTCGCAGCCTGTGAGGCAGACCCCGTTATCGCCGATCACGCACGCGAAATTGTCGCCCTGAACGGGCTCTCCGATCGCATCCGGGTGATTGCGAAGCATTCGACTGCACTGGCCGTCGGCTCAGATTTGCCGCAGCGGGCGAATGTCCTGATTACCGAGACATTTTCCAGCGACCTTCTCAGCGAAGGCATTCTGGCCTCGCTCGAACATGCGCATCGCGAGCTACTGACCGAAGATGCGGTCGTGATACCTCGTCGCGCCACTGCGCTCGCATATCTCGCCGGCGGTGCGAATATCGAAGCACTGCTTTTCGCCGGAAATTCGCACGGATTTGACCTGGCGCCGTTCAATGATTTTGCGCCCTCTCTCCTCCCTGTCACGCTGGACAATGTCCCGCACGATACACTGTCCGGGGACTTTGAGCTGTTCAGCTTCGATTTGCGATCGAAGAATTTCCCGGTCAGCGAAAGCATGATCTCTGTTCCGGTGACACGCTCGGGCGTGGCATCAGTACTCGTACAATGGATTCGTCTCGAACTGGACGAAGCTGCGCATTATGAGAACCGGCCACTGCCGAATCCGCAGGCGGAAAATCACTGGACTCAGATACTGCACCGGTTGCCGCAGCCTGTGCGCGTCGAGGCGGGCGGAACAGTTCGGCTGATAGCACGCCACAACCGGCAGCAGATCTCCATCAGCATCGCCGATTACGTCACCTGAATGAGCCGGTTTATCGACAATTTGCCAGGTTACGGTGTTCTTCGTGGCTCTGCGGATCAAGTTAATAATAACGCAATCCATCAACTGACAGAATGACCTAAGACTTTGCCGCGGACCGGCAGAGCGATCGAGAACACGGCGCCGCCCCCTTCGCGCTCGCCCACGCCGACCTTGCCGCCGTGAATCTGGATCGCGCGCTGCACGATCGAAAGACCCAATCCGGCATTTGGGCCACCGCGCCGGTCGCGCCGCCAGAAGCGTCGAAAGATCAGTTCACGTTCGGTTGCAGGAACGCCCGGACCGCGGTCCTTGACGGTCACTGCGCCCGACGCGAGGACGTCCACTTCGACCGCAGTTGCCGCCGCGGTGTATCGAATCGCATTCTCGATCAGGTTGCGCACGGCGCGGAATAGCATTTCAGCATTCCCCTGCACCCAGACGGGCGCCGCGGGCGCATTGAGTTCAATCGTTTTTCCCTGGGCCAGCGCGACCGGCGCCATCAGGCAGATAGCGTCGGAACAGACGACGCGCAGGTCGGCGGCATCTTCCGCGCCGATCGTGAATGACTCGAGTTCAGCCAGCTCAAGCAATTGCCCGACGATGCGGCTCATGCCGAGAATGTGCGGCCGCAGTTCGGCGGCGGCCTTTTGATCCGGCAAAACATCGATCATGGTCATCAAAATTGCGAGCGGCGTACGCAATTCGTGCGCCGCATCGGCGGTCAGGTCGCGCTGCATCTGAAAACCGCGTTCCAGCCGGTCGAGCGCCTGATTGACGGCGACAACCAGCGGCAGAACCTCGTCGGGAAGACCGGTTTCGGGAAGCCGCAATCCGATGCTTCCCGGCTGAATTTTGCGTGCACGTTGCGAGGCGGTGGTGATCGGCTTCAGCGCCCGGCCTACGATCAGGACATCAAGCGCGAGGAGCAGCGCGAACATCGGCAGCACCACCCAGGCGACGCGGCGAACAAAGCCGACCACGACATCATCGACAATCACATCGGCGTTCTCAAGGTCCTGGGCCACTTCGATGGTGGCGCCGTGGTCGCCTTTGCGAACCGGAAAATCGATGCCATAGAAGGCGGCCTTGCCGCGCCGTTGGTGAAAAAATGCCGGCGTTCGAAGCGGCATGTTGGGCGTGAACAACGTCTCCCGGCGCGGCAGTGAGGACGAAACGACACGTCCCTTTTCGTCGATGATCGCAAGCGCATATCCGCCATAACCGCGGCCATAAAGTGCCGCGAGGTCCGGCGGCAGATCGATAGTCCAGCGATCACCGGCAAGCTGCAGATGTTCGGCAACCGTCATCGCGTGGTCGAGCAACAGGCGCTGCTCAAAATCATTGGCGGTCGCATCGAGAACAAACCACACCGCAAATGAAATCGCGCCGAACACGCCCGCCAGCGCCACCACATGCAGCGAAATGATTCTTTGCAGGATGGATTTGAACCGCAATCTCATGCTGCTTCCCGGATCAGGTAACCCACCCCCCTGATGGTATGAATTTCCACACCGGCATCCGCTTCCGACAACTGCTTGCGAAGCCGGTGAACGTAAACCTCGACCGCATTCGAACTCACCTCCTCGGACAGGCCATAGAGCTGATCTTCAATGACCTGCTTTGGCACCACTCGGCCGCTTCGGCGCAGCAATACTTCGAGCACCGCGGCTTCGCGTGGCGGCACCAATTCCAGCTTCCCGTCGATGGTGATTTCGCGCGCCGCAGTGTCGAATGTCACCCGGCCGAGTTTGAGTGCAGCGCCAAGCAGCACTCCTGGGCGGCGGAGCAGGGCCTGCAGCCGCGCAACAAGTTCTTCGAGAGCAAAAGGTTTACCGAGATAATCATCGGCACCGCGCTGGAAGCCTTTCACTTTATCATCCACGGCGCCGCGCGCCGTCAGTATCAGCACCGGAGTCGAATCGCCTTTGCTGCGCAATGAATGCAATACCTCGTAGCCGTCGCCGTCAGGCAAACCGAGATCGAGTATGATCGCGGAGAAGCGCTTGGCCGCCAGCCCTTCGAGCGCCTCGGCAACCGTCTTGACCGAGTCTGTGGAAAAACCTGCCGCGGCCAGCCCCTTTTGCAGCAGGGCGGCAAGCGTTTCATTGTCCTCGACGAGCAGCAGTCTCATGGGCAATCCTGAATCGCGATTGGCAGTGATAATGGATTTTCTTCACCCTTGGACAAGATCAATCCGCTGTGATGTCAGTTGGTTGTAAGCCCTTCGCTCTATAAAGTCAGCGCGCAAACGGCTCTGTGCCCGCCGCGCGGCCGATTTCCGGAACCGGATCATGTCTGACAATGATGCGCAATTCCGGCGCGCTTTGCCCGTGCGCCGCCAGATTGGAATTGCCGCCGTGGCGGCCGCCCTCATGTTCGGCGGACTGGGACTATGGTTCCTCACATCTGCACCCGCCGCTCCAGCCGATCCATCGCAACAATTGGCCGCCATCCCGGCCAACGCCTTCCGGGTCACACCGCAACAGATGGCGGACCTGAAAGTCGAGCCGGTTTCGCTGATGAGTTTCAGGGCTGAAACTGTGACCGAGGGTTCGATCGCTCTCGATGACGACCTGGTGACGCCGGTATTCTCGCCCTTCAGCGGCCGTGTCACGCGGGTGATAGCGAAGCTCGGCGACCATGTCACACGTGGCGCGCCACTGTTGGCGGTTGAAGCATCGGAATTCGTCCAGGCACAAAGCGATCTGGTGACTGCGAAGGCACAATACGATCTTGCGGCAGCGAATGAAAAACGCCAGCACGATCTGTACGACGCGCAAGGCGCGGCGCTGAAGGATTGGCAGCAGGCGCAGGTGGATCTGGCCACCGCGCAGGGCTCGCTCGCGGCAGTTCGCAACCGGCTCCGCATCCTCGGCAAAACGGATGAGGAAATCGACGCGCTCGAACAGGGACCGAAAATGCCGGCGATGAATCCTGAATCGGCGGTTATGGCGCCGATTTCCGGCACGATCGTCCAGCGCAAAGTCGGGCTCGGTCAATATATTCAGGCCGGCGCCTCGGACCCCGTATTCTCGATCGGTGATCTGTCCACGGTATGGCTGATCGCCAATGTCCGCGAAACCGATGCGCCGCTGATGCATGCCGGCGATCCGGTCGAAGTGCATGTGCTGGCCTATCCGAATCGAGTGTTCGACGCGAAGATCAGCTATGTGGCGCCATCGATCGATGCATCGACTCATCGCCTTTCGGTACGTGCCGATGTTGCCAATCGCGAGGGATTGTTAAAGCCGCAAATGTTCGCCAGCTTCACCATTCTGACCGGCTCGGAGACGTCCGCCGTCGGCGTGCCCCAAAGCGCCGTCGTGTATGAGGGCGACACGGCGCGCGTGTGGGTCAATGATACCAGGGGCGCCTTATCGCTGCGGCGGATCAGGGTAGGGCGCAGCAACGGGAATATGGTCGAAGTGCTGAGCGGCCTGAAACCTGGCGAACGCGTGGTCGTCAGCGGAGCGGTGTTCATCGATCGCGCCGCGACCAATCAGTAGCGGGACGGCGGATGGACAAGATCGTCGCCCTGGCGCTGAAACAGCGCATCATCGTTGTCGTGATGCTCGGCCTGCTGATGATTGCGGGGGTCGCCGCGTTCATCAACCTCAATATCGAAGCCTATCCCGACCCGGTGCCGCCGCTGGTCGATGTCGTTACACAAAATACCGGCCAGTCGGCCGACGAGATCGAGCGCTACATCACAATTCCGATCGAAATCCAGATGGCGGGTATTCCGAACGTGACCGCGATCCGCACGATTTCGCTGTTCGGATTGTCGGATGTGAAAATCCAGTTCACTTACGATTTCACCTATGACCAGGCGCAGCAATGGGTGATCAACCGGTTATCGCAGTTGCCGCCGCTGCCGAATGGCGCCGCGCCGCAGATTTCACCGGACAGCCCGATCGGCGAAATCTACCGCTATCGCGTGGCCGGCCCTCCGGGCTACTCCGTCACCGATCTGAAGACGATCCAGGACTGGATACTGGAACGCCGGTTCAAGTCGGTTCCGGGGGTCATCGATGTCACCGGCTGGGGCGGTCAAACCAAGACATATGACGTCAACATCGATCAGCAGAAGCTGGTCGATTACGGATTGACACTGGCGCAGGTCCTGCAGGCGCTGAACAACAACAACATCAATGTCGGCGGGCAGACGGTGAATATCGGCGCGCAATCGGCCGTGGTGCGCGGCATTGGGCTGATTCATTCGATGGACGACATTCGCAATACGATGGTCAGTTCACCGAACTCCACGCCGGTCTTCCTCAAAGATGTCGCCACAGTCGAAGTCGGTCACCTGCCGCGGCTTGGAATCGCAGGCCAGGACCAGGATAACGATATTGTGCAGGGTATCGTGCTGATGCGCCGGGGTGCGGACAGCAAACCCACGATCGCCGCGATTGAAGCTGAAGTCGCGAAAATCAACAGCTCCGGCATCCTGCCGCCCGGAGTGCATATCGAGAAGATATATGACCGCACAGATCTCATTGACGTGACGACGAATACGGTGCTGCGCAACATGATCGCGGGAATCATCCTGATCTTTTTTGTCCAGTGGCTGTTCCTCGGAGATTTTCGCAGCGCTGTGATCGTCGCCACGACGATCCCGTTCGCGCTGTGCTTCGCCATACTGATCATGACCGTGCGGGGTGAATCCGCCAACCTGCTGTCGGTCGGTGCAATCGATTTCGGCCTGATCGTGGATGCGACGGTGATCATGATGGAAAACATCTACCGTCATCTCGCCGAACCCGGCGGCAGGCGGTTTGCGCATGATTCGACCATCGACGCGCGGCGGCCGGTATTCGGGCTGACAGGAAAGCTCGCGGTGATCGCAAATTCGGCATCGCAGGTGAACCGCGCGATCTTTTTCTCGGCGGCCATCATCATTGCCGGCTTCGTGCCGCTGTTCACCATGAGCGGCATCGAGGGCCACATTTTCGGGCCCATGGCGCGAACCTATGGTTATGCGATTGCCGGAGGCCTGATTGCGACCTTCACCGTCACTCCGGCACTGAGCGCACTCTTTCTGCCGGCCAAAGTCAGCGAAGTGGAAACCTTCATCGTGCGTGCGATCCGCCGCGCCTATGGCTGGATTATCGAGTTTGCGATTCCCAACCGCATCGTCACGCTCGCCTGCGGCGCCGCCGTTCTCGTCGCGGGACTGATTGCCCTGCCCCATCTCGGCAGCGAATTCCTGCCGCACCTGGAGGAAGGCAATCTGTGGATTCGCGCCACCATGCCGGTGTCGATTTCGCTCGAAGAGGGCGACAATTATGTCAATCGCATCCGCGGGATCATCAAGAGCTACCCCGAGGTGGAAACCGTGGTGTCGCAGCATGGCCGGCCGGACGACGGAACCGATGCGACCGGCTTCTTCAATGCGGAATTCTTTGTGCCGCTGAAGCCGTTCGACACCTGGCCCGCGGGCATGGACAAGGCGCGGTTGACCGACGAATTGACCAATCGCTTCACTGCGGCCTTTCCGGGAATCGATTTCAACTTCTCGCAATATATCGAAGACAATGTCGAAGAAGCCGCGTCCGGGGTGAAGGGCGAGAACTCCGTCAAGCTGTACGGCAATGATCTTGCAATGCTGGAAGCGACCGCCAACAAGATCAAGAATGTGATGAGCACGGTGCCCGGGATCACCGATCTGGCGATTTTCAAATCGCTGGGACAGCCGACCGTGCGAGTGGATATCGATCGGGCCAAAGCTGCCCGCTATGGGCTTGCCACCGGCGACATCAATGCGGCGGTGCAGGCTGCGGTCGGCGGGCAAGCGGCGGGAAATTTGTATGAGGACGGCAGCGACCGGAACTTCCCGATCATCGTCCGTTTGGCGCCGGAATACCGCAGCAGCCTCGATGCAATCCGGCGCATCCGGATCGGCGCGCCCAATCCGGGCGGCAATGGCACGGTACAAATTCCGCTGACCGATGTTGCCGATGTGCATCTGGAGTCCGGCGCCTCGTTTATCTATCGCGAGGGGCAGGAGCGCTACATCCCGATCAAGTTCAGCGTGCGCGGGCGCGATCTCGGCGGCGCGGTCACCGAGGCGCAGAACAAGATCTCGCAGCAGGTGCAATTGCCTTCCGGCTATCGCCTGGAGTGGGCGGGAGAATTCGGCGAATTCCTCGAAGCGCTCCAGCGGCTCGGGGTGATGGTGCCGCTCGGGTTGTTCCTGATCGGGGTCCTGCTCTACATCAATTTCAATTCCCTGCGCGACGCGCTGCTCGCGGCGAGCGTCATTCCGATGGCGTTGATCGGCGGGATATTGGCGCTCTTGTTCACCGGCACGGCGTTCAGCGTGTCGGCGGCGATCGGATTTGTCGCGCTGTTCGGCATTGCGGCGATGGACGGCATCATCGTGCTGTCGTTTTACAACCGCATGATCGATGAAGGGTTGGACCGTGCCGCGGCCCTGATGCGGACCTGCATGACGCAGCTTCGTCCTGTGCTGATAACCTGCGTTGCCGCCGGCGTCGGACTGCTTCCGGCGGCGATCTCGACTGGAATCGGATCGCAGGTGCAAAAACCGCTGGCGCAGGTGGTGGTTGGTGGAATGCTGCTGGCGCCGCTTTTGATCCTGATCGTCTACCCGGTGTTGATCGATCTTTTCTCGCGCCATGCGCAAGTGGGCGAGCGGGCTTTGTTGCAGCCCCAACCGGCAGAGTGACGCGTATGACCAGCAAACTGCTGCAGCATGCCGGATTGGCTTTGGGATTCCTGCTCGCCGGATGCACGCTGGGTCCGGATTTCCACGCCCCGGCGCCGCCGCCTGTCACCGGCTACACTAAACAGCCGCTGCCGGCGCAAACCGAATCCGCGCCGGTGCAGGGCGGCGAGGCGCAACATTTCTCCTCCGGCAGCGATATTCCAGGCCAGTGGTGGGCGCTGTTTCATTCGGAAGCGCTGAATTCATTGGTCGAAGACGCGATCAGGTCCAATCCGACGCTTCCCGCCGCGCAGGCGGCGCTGCGCAGCGCGATGGAAAGTGTCCGGGCGCAGCAAGGCCTGTTTTATCCGCAGGTGAGCGCGAATCTGTCGGCCAACACGAACCGGCAATCGGCGGCGCTGTCTCCTGTCCTCAACAACAATGCGCTGTTCTACAGTCTTTATCAGGCCGACCTGAACGCCTCGTGGACGCCGGACATTTTCGGCAACAACCGTCGGCAGGTCGAAGTGCTTCAGTCGCAGGCCGAGGCGCAACGCGATCAGCTGGATGCGGCGTATCTGGCACTGACCGCCAATGTCGTCGCAGGCGCCATTCAGGAAGCGTCGCTGCGCGGACAGATCGACGGCACGCAGCAGGTGATCCAGAGCATCGAGGATGCGCTGACGATCATGCGCCGGCAGATGGCGCTGGGCCAGATTTCCGGAGGTGAAGTTGCGGCCGAGGAGGCGGCGCTGGCGCAGGCGCAGCAAATATTGCCGCCACTGGAAAAACAATTGGCGCTGGAGCGCGACCTATTGACCGAGTTGGCTGGCCGGCTGCCGAGCGACGAGGTCGACCAATCCTTCGACCTTTCTGCGTTGCAGTTGCCGCAGGACCTGCCGCTCTCACTGCCGTCAAAACTGGTGGAGCAGCGGCCGGATATCAGACTTGCCGAAGCCAATCTGCATGCCGCGAATGCGGAAATCGGTGTCGCGGTGACCAATATGTTTCCGCAAATCACGATCAGCGCCGATATCGGCACGGTGGCATCGCGAATTGGCGATCTGGTACAGCCCGGAAACGCATTCTGGAGCATCGGCGGCAGTCTGCTTCAGCCGGTGTTCGAGGGCGGCAGGCTGAAGCACCTGACGCGTGCCGCGGAGGCTGCCTATGACCAGTCGGCCGCGAATTACCGCAACACGGTGCTGACCGCGTTCCAGAATGTTGCCGACACGTTGCATGCGCTGCAGTCGGACGCCGAATTGTTGAAGGCCGCTTCGGCGACGGAAGCGGCTGCATTGCGCAGCCTGGATATCGCGCGGAGGCAACTGGAATTGGGGCAAATTCAATATCTTGGATTGCTGACGGCGCAGCAGACATATGAGCAGGCGTTGATCACCCGCATTCAGGCGCAGGCGAGTCGTTTTGCCGATACGGCGGCGCTGTTTCAGGCGTTGGGGGGCGGCTGGTGGAACAGCCAAGCTGTGGTCGAAGCGGCATACCCTGCAGCGCCTGTCAACGGGCGGCATTAGCTCGCGAAGCAAGAAAAGCCGGAACCATCCGGCTTTTTTTTCAATCCGTACAATGTTAAACCTTGGTTACGTCTCCACGCGGCGAGGCAACCGATGAACGGATTTCGCCGCTGGGCAATGAAACTCTGGGAGGGTTGCATGATCGATATTCGGGTTCTTGCGCGCGGCGGTACGGCTCTGGGAGCGGTTCTGGCCTTGTCGGTTGTCGCGGGGTCGGCATTGGGCGCCGGCGCGACGCCCGATATTTCCGGAACTTACTGGGCCACGGAATATCATCCCAAACTGGTCATCGTCGGCGGTGGCGCCGCGCCGCTGAATGCTGACGGACAGAAGGCCTATGCGATGAATCAGGCCGGCATGAAGGACGGCTCGATTACCGATGCGGCGCGCAAATTCTGCGTTCCCGACGGTATTCCGCGCACCATGGCCTCGCCCTATCCGTTCGAAATCATCCAGGCTCCGCCCGGACAGGTCACCATCGTGCATGAGCTGAATCACCAGATTCGCGTCATTGCGATGGATAAGCCGCTGCCGACCTATGACGAGCTGGTGCCGTATCCGTTCTACAACGGCCATTCGGTCGGTCATTGGGAAGGCGACACGCTGGTCGTCCAGACCGCGGGCTTCAACGAGAAGACCTTCCTCGATGCGACCGGCCTGCCGCATGACGACATGCTGGTGACGACCGAACGGTTCCACAAAACCGGCCCGACGCAGCTTGAGGACGTGGCGACGATCCACGACCCGACCTTTTACACGCGCGATTTCGCCACGCGCTTTGTCTATACGCTGCGCAACGATGTCCGTCTCGAAGACTATGTCTGCGGCGAACAGCACCGCGACATTTCCAAAGTCAACGGCATCACCCAGGCGCGCGCGGCGATCGCGGCGGGCCGCATCCCCGGTCTCTGAACCGCATCACCGAAACGGTCCAACCGGCTGCGGGACGAAATTCCTGCAGCCGGTTTTTTGTGCAAGCACTGGCCGTAACATCCGGCATTGACGCGCGGCCCTGTGTGGCGCGAACATTGGCTACTGATCAAACGGCGCAACCCCCGGGCACTTCAACCTGACCGGGCACGCTGGTTTCGGGTGGTGGGCGGCTGGTTTAGCCGGGGAGGTGATCATGCTGCGATGCGGGTTGCCGGGAGTGGCCGCCGGCCTTGTATTCATGGCGGGCGCGATTTCTGCCGATGCCCAGCCAGTGCCGGTAGTGCCGAATTTCGCGCCGGACAATCAGACGAGTTGGGTGCCTGCCCGCCCCGAAGGCGACGAATTCATCGCGCCTGAGCGCGGAACAGGTCCGGTCACAGCCGAGAAGGGCCACCCTTACATCCCCAACCGTGAGGGACAACCGACCTATCGCATTGCCGATCTGTCGAACCCGAATTTGAAACCGTGGGTCGTGGACAAACTGAAAGCCGCGAATGACCGCGTCCGTGCCGGTCTCGTGCCCTTCATTCCACACGAACGATGCTGGCCCGGCGGAGTACCGGGGTGGGAAGTCTATACGCGCGTGCGGCCGATCTATTTCGTGCAGACCCCGCAAAAAGTCACGATCATTGATGAACTCGATCATCAGGTGCGGCATATCTATCTCAACGTGCCGCATTCGAAGAACGTTCAGCCATCCTGGTACGGAGAATCGATCGGGCATTATGAAGGCGACGAACTGGTGATCGACACCATCGGCCTGAACGACAAAGCCCCGGTGGACAATTACGGCACGCCGCACACCACCAGCATCCATGTGGTCGAACGATTGAGGCTGGTTGAAGGCGGGCGGATACTGCAGGCGACAGTGACGGTAACCGATCCGGGCGCGTTCAATGCGCCGTGGACCGCGGTGCAGCGCTGGAAACGCGGTCAGGCCCGCGCCCTCGAGGAAGATGAGTGCGCGGAAAACAATTTCAGCTTCCTCAACTATGATGTGGTGCCGATTCCCGAGGCCACAAAAGCGGATTTCTGAGTGCCATGACCAAGCGATTGATCCGGCTGGCAGGCGGTGTTCTGGGCGGAATGGCCGCGATCGCCGCAACGGTAACGGCGGTCGGCGCTGCGGCGCCGCAGTCGCGCTTTGCGCCCGATGTCGCCACCGCGTGGCAAGTCGATCACGCGGACGGAGATGATTTCCTTCCGCCGGAAAGCGGCCCGCATCCGGTCACTTACGATCCGGCGCACCCCTTCGTCCCGACCGTTCCCGGCGGCCCGAACCAGCCGACCTACCGCGTTGCCGACGTGACCAATCCCATCCTCAAGCCGTGGGCGGCCGAACAGATGCGCAAGGCCAATCAGGACGTGCTGAATGGCGCGATTCCGTATGTGCCGCGAGAACGCTGCTGGCCCGCCGGCGTGCCGGCCTATGTGCTCGAACCGCCGTTCAACATTACGGTCTTCGTCGAGACGCCGAAGGAAATCCTGATGGTCCATCAGAACGATTTCCAGGTACGGCACATCTACATGAACGTGCCGCATAGCGCCCACCCGACACCGTCCTGGACCGGGGAATCGGTCGGGCATTATGAAGGCGATGAACTGGTCGTCGATACCATCGGGCTGAACGACCGCACCTTTGTCGACAATTATCGGACGCCGCATACGGACAAACTGCATGTGATCGAGCGATACAGACTGACCAACGGCGGAAACACCCTGATCGACACCATACGGGTGGAGGATCCGGGCGCGTTCAACATGCCGTGGACAGCCGTGCAGCGCTGGAAACGCGCGGCGCGCGGACCCATCGAAGAAACTCCCTGCGCCGAGAACAACGAGAACCTCTTCAATTATAAAGTGCGTCCCATTCCGACAGCGGCCAGGCCCGATTTCTAGGCCCGTTTTGCAAATGCAGGGAGGTGTTGTGATGAGGGTTGCAAGCACGATCGTCTGCCTCGGCCTGGCGGTCGCGGCACTGCCATCGGATGCAGCGCAACCCGCGGCACCGGATTTTTCCGGAGCCTGGGCGCGCATGACTTTCGGGTTTGAGCGGCCGGCGAGCGGCCAGGGTCCGATCGGCCGATATCGCGGCCGGTCGAATGTGGGGGGCAATTTCGAAAGTCCGAACCTGACGCCGTCGGCCGCGGCGATCGTGAAACAGCGTAGCGAAATTCTGCGCAGTGGCCGCGACTATCCAAACCCGTCGCTGAATTGCTGGCCGATGGTGTCGCCCTACATCTTCCGCGTCCAGGAGATGCAGATGATCCAAAAGAAGGACGAAGTGGTGTTTTTGTTCATGCAGGATCACCAGGTCCGCCGCGTCCGGCTGAATTCGACGCATCCGGCGAAGGTCACACCCTCCTGGTACGGAGATTCGGTCGGCCATTACGAAGGCGACACGCTGGTGGTCGACACGATCGGGGCCAGGGTCGGGCGCGAACCGGTGCTCGACATGTATGGCTCGCCCTACACCGACGCATTGCATGTGATCGAGCGCTATCGGCTGATCGATTATGATGTGGCAAAAGCAGCGCAGGACAAAAATATCCGTGACTCGGGTCCGGTCGCGACCGAACAGGCGGCATCCGTCGATGAGGCGTACAGAGGCAAAGGTTTGCAGATCGAGTTTACGGTCGAAGACAAAAACGTTTTCAAGACCCCGTGGTCGGCAGTGGTCACATGGCGTCACGCTGGCGGCTGGGTCGAAAATGTCTGCGCCGAAAACGCGTATGAATATTACAGCGGCGGATTGACCGACATCCCGCGTGCCGACCGGCCGGAATTCTGACATGCGTGCGGGCGTACCCCTCGCATTGCTGGCGCTCTGCCTGGCTGCGCCGTCCCGGGCCAATGCGGTTCCGGATTTTTCCGGAATCTGGGCGCGGACAACCTTCGGCTATGATCTCGCTGGGAGCGGACCGGGGGCGCTGAAGAATCTCGCACGGCGGCCCAACGGCACCAGCGACGCGTTCAAACTGGTCGGCGACTACAACAATCCCATCCTGCAGCCCTGGGCCGCCGCCATAGTCAAACAGCATGGCGCGATTTCGTTGGCGGGCAAATCCTATCCCGACCTTTCGAATGAGTGCCGCCCGCTGCCGCCGCCCTATGTTTTGCGGATTGCGCAGATGCAGATGCTTCAGGAGAAGGACCACATCATCATTCTCTATATCCAGGATCATCAGTTCCGGCAGGTGCGGCTGAATGCGACGCATCCGGCGAATGTGGCGCCATCGTGGAATGGCGATTCGGTCGGTCACTATGAAGGCGACACGCTGATCATCGACACGGTCGGGATCAGGACCCGGCCCGGTTCGATGATCGACATGTACGGCACGCCGCACACGCCCGCACTGCATGTGGTCGAACGCTACCGGCTGGTCGATGGCGAGATGGCGAAGCGGGCGCAGGAGCGAAGCGAACGCGAATATGGCCGGCCGACAACCGAGCCGGTCTATGTCGACGCCGACTATCGTGGAAAGGGCCTGCAAGTCGAGTTCACCGTCGAAGATTCCGGCACCTTTACGCGCAGCTGGAGTAGTGCCGTCGCGTACCGTCGATCATCGGTCACCGAGTGGGGTGAAATTGCCTGCGCCGAAAATACCAGGGATTATTACGCCGGAGCGACAGCCACGGTACCGACTGCAGAAAGGCCCGATTTTTAATGCGATTGACAGTGTATGGAATTTTTTTGATCGCGGTTTGCGCGGAAAACAACGCGGACTTCTTTGGTCAGGGTTATCTGCCAATTCCTCAAGCCAAGACACCGGATTTCTGAGGGAGCGCTGGGCGTTGTGGAGGGGTTTTTCGATTGGCTTGAGCATACCGGATTGAGCCAGTGGATTCGCGGCGGCTCATTTGCCTATCCGCTCATCCTGACCGCGCATGTTCTCGGCGCTGGTTTCATCGCCGGTACCGGCGCCGCGGTGGCATTCCGGCTGCTGGGAGTGGCG
>JAGWSK010000550.1 GCA_028869355.1 Alphaproteobacteria bacterium
ATTCCCACCAGATCCAGCAATGTGGGCGCAACATCGGCCAGCCGCCCGTTGTGCAGCCGGAACGGGCCGATTTTCGCATTGGTCACGACAATCGGCACATCCAGCAGCGTGTGCGCCGTGTGTGGCCCGCCGGTCGCCGGATCCTTCATCTGTTCGACATTGCCGTGATCGGCCGTCACGATCAGCAATCCGCCAACCTGTTCCACCGCGGCACGCAGCCGCCCCAGGCACGTATCGACGGCTTCCACCGCCTTGACGGCTGCTTCCATCACGCCGGTATGCCCCACCATGTCCGGGTTGGCATAATTGCAGATGATCAGATCGAATGTGCCCGATTTGATCGCCTGCTCGAGTTTGTCCGTGACTTCATAGGCAGACATTTCAGGCTTGAGATCGTAAGTCGCAATCTTCGGGCTCGGCACCAGGATGCGCTCTTCGCCGGGAAACTGCACTTCGCGGCCGCCATTCATGAAAAACGTGACATGCGCGTATTTCTCGGTTTCGGCGATCCGAAGCTGTTTCAGCCCTCGTTCCGCAAACACTTCGCCAAGTGTCTCGCTGACATCCTGTGGCGGGAACAGCGCGGTCATCAATTGTGCAAGCGGTTTGGAATATTGCGTCATCCCGGCGGCGGCGCAGAATTTCACAATTCTCGCACGCGCAAACGCGTCGAAAGCCGGATCGAGCAGTGCGGTCGAGAGTTCGCGTGCGCGATCGGGCCGGAAATTGGCGAACAGCATCGCATCGCCGTCCCGCGCTCCGGAATAATCGCCGATCACGCAAGGGACGACGAACTCGTCGGTGACATTCTGCCGATAGGATTGCTCGATCGCATCCATGGTGGAGCCGCTATGTCCGCCCTCGCCCGACACGATCGCGCCATAGGCTTTGGCCACACGCTCCCAGCGCCTGTCGCGATCCATCGCATAATAGCGGCCGCTGACAGTGGCGATCCGCACCCGCCCATTTCCGGCGATGGATTTGAGAAAGCCGGCGACAAATTGCTGGCCGCTTCGCGGCGGTGTGTCGCGGCCGTCGAGAAAGGCATGCACTTCGACCGGCAATCCAGCATCGGCGAGAATCTGCGCCAAAGCCGTGATGTGATTCTGATGCGAATGCACACCGCCGGGCGACATCAGACCCATGAGATGGACGACGCCACCGGTTTTCTTCACCGCGGCGATCAGCTCCTTCAGTGCCGCCCGGGATTTGAGACTGCCGTTGCGCAGCGCATCATCGATTCGCGGCAGGTCCTGCTTGACCAGCCGCCCGGCGCCGATATTGGCATGCCCGACCTCGGAATTGCCCATTTGCCCGTCCGGCAGCCCGACCGCACGGCCGGAAGTGGACAGCAGCGCATGTGGGCAATCACGAATCATGCGCTCGAAATTGGGATGCCGGGCGACCGCGATGGCATTGTCGGGACCATCGTCACGCCAACCCCAGCCATCGAGCACGCAAAGCACCGCCGGCCGCGGACGCGGATGTCCTGAACCGGCGGGTGTTGCATCATTCATACGAAGCTTTCCGAAGCAGTTTGACGCAAAATAGGAATCGGCCCCGAATCTGTCCACAAACTTGGTTAATCAAATACTACGATTGCGAGTCGGATGTTCACGGACCGCATAGGCCGCTAGACTCCCGGCCGTCCGATCAGGGGCATCAGATGACAGGTTTCCTGCCATACCATTACTTCGCAGTAGGGTTGCTATCGTTGGCTCTTCCCACGGGCGCACTTGGCGCCGCGCCTGACCGCGAAGCTCCGCAATTTGCCCCGAATCCAGGCGTCGGCTGGGTGGCTTTCGCGCCGGCCTGGATTGCACCAACGGATGGGCCGGGACCGGTCAGGGACGATCCTTCCCATCCGCGCATTGGCAATGACGAGTTCCGGGCGCAAGGCGCTCAGCCGACATTCCCGATACCCGACCTCAACAGCCCGATCCTGCAGCCCTGGGCGCGTGAGCAACTGCGCAAGCGCAGGGACCTGATTCTCGCCGGCAGGCCGGCATTCCCCATCCAGGCGAGCTGTTACCCGGCCGGAGTGCCCCACTTCGATCTCTATCCGGTGCAGCCGGTCTATTTCGTCCAGACTCCCAAAGAGGTGCTCATGATCTGGCAGGCGGATCACCAGGTGCGCCATGTCTATCTCGGAGTGCAACATTCCGATCATGTCAAACCGTCATGGTACGGAGAATCCGTCGGGCATTACGAGGGCGACACTCTGGTCGTCGATACCATCGGACTCGACACCAGGACATCGGTGGACAATTTCGAGACGCCACATTCGGCGCAGCTTCATGTGACCGAGCGCTTTCACATGATCCGGAATGGCGATGTGCTGGAAGCGGACGTGCGGGTCGAAGATCCGGGCGCGTTCACGACTCCCTGGAATGCGATTCAGCGCTACCACCGCAGCGAACCCGGACGGGCGGAAAACCACGAGGTTTTCAATCCGGTATCTTCTTCCGATGCGGCGGGCCCGATGCTGGAAGCGAGCTGCGCCGAAAACAATGATCTGTCGTTTTTCGGTACGGGCGCCCGGCCGATCCCGCAAACCATCAAAGCCGATTTTTGAACCCGTGCGCTCCACGCCTTACGCCGCATTAATCGGGGCCGCGCTGATACTTGTCGCAGCGGCCGATGCACAACCGCGCGCCGCAATCCCGCAACTCGAGTCGACGCAATTCGGCTGGCTCGCCGATACCGAGTTTCTGCCGCCCGCAAGCGGCCCCGGTCCCGTGACGTTCGACCGCACCCATCCTTACGTCCGCAACAACACATCGGGACAACCGACATTCCGGATTGCCGACACCACCAATCCGATCCTTCAGCCCTGGGTGGTCGAGCGCATGAACAACGACAATCGCGAAGTGCTCGCCGGCAAATTCGCCTTTACCGCCCGTTCAAGCTGCTGGCCCGCGGGCGTGCCGGGATTTCTGGTTTTCGGCTGTGGAGCGCGAACCGTCTATTTCGTGCAGACGGCGGGCGAAGTGCTGATGATCAACAATGGCGATCAGCAGGTCCGCCATGTCTATCTCAATGTGCCGCATTCCGCGCGCGTGATGCCGTCATGGTATGGCGAATCGGTGGGCCATTACGAAAATGGTGACACTTTGGTCGTGGATACCATCGGCCTGAATGACCGCACCTATGTCGACAATTACCGGACACCGCACAGCACCCGGCTGCACGTGATCGAGCGCTGGCGCATGACCGGCGCCAAAACTGTCGAAGTCAGCGTGAGTGTCGACGATGATGGAGCATTTACCGTCCCGTGGTCGGCGCGCCAGGTCTATCATCGCTCGGACGAAGGCCCGCTCGTCGAAATGGTTTGCGCCGAGAACAACGCGAACTATTTCAACCGCGACATCGTCCCAGTGCCTGCTGCCGCCGTCTCTGATTTCTAACACCGCTGGTTTGATGGCTACCGCCGGCGTAAAATGCGCAAAACCGGAGACATCGCCATGAAATCATCTGCGATCGTCTATCCAACCGGAGCCATTTTGGCGCTGGTCACTGCGCAACCGGCGCTGGCGGCAAATTCATTCGCGATCAAGAACATTGGCGCTACACCGGTGCAGATCGGATTCGACGGCGGAGCCACGCAAACCATAGCACCGCGCTCAACAGTGGCCGTCTCGCTCAATGCCGGCGACCACACCGCGCAATGCCGGTTCGAGGGCGGTTTTGACGGCTGCAACATCCTGGAAAAATTCACGCTCGGCGACGGTGCGCACATCAATATCAGTCTCCAGCCGATCTACACGCTGCAACATGCCGTGACACTTGCGCAGAAGGGCACGCTCAGTGTCGAAACCCGGCGCGACGCGGTGTGGGCGACAAGTCCCGAGGACCTTGCAGGCAGGGGCGCCGACTGCGCCAATTATGAAGCTGGAAAACTCGCGAGCATTTCGAAGCGGGTGCGCAGCGGCATGCGTGTTGATGAACTCGCCTTCGCGACCCAGACCCTGTGTGGTGAAACGCGCGGAGTGGTTGCAGCAACCATCGGTGGCGAGAAACTTTTTGTTCAGCCCGGCTTCCTGATCTTCCGCGACCATGCTGGCCATCCGTTCCTCGTCCGGCAGTAACATGACACTAACACTGCGCCGGTCCTGACCCGGTAACATCGACGCTGGTCATGATTCTTTTCGCCGCCACGGAAGAGGGTCAGGTATGCGTCGCCGTCAAATTCGCAAAATCGCCTGGTGCATTGGTTGGACTATGGCCGGTTTGTCCCTGATCGCAGCCGCCGCACCTCCGGGATGGAAAACCATCACCTCGCCTAAACGATTGACCAGAACCGCTGCGCTCAGCGACCACGGCGGCGGAGGACAGTGCCAGATCGCGGTGCCGCCGGCGCTCATCGTCGATGCCGAGGCCGACAAAACCGTTGGCCAGGCCGGGCATATGAAAACCCCGGATGGCAATCTCTCCGTTTCCGTTCAGGAGTATCCGCCGGGTGAAACAGTCGCGCGCGCCCGCGACGTCGCCATGATGTTCAACAAGGATGCCAAACCGAAGGAAAATTCGCCCGAGCGCGTCTGGCTCACTTATACCCGCGCCGGCTGGGAGCACTGGGACATTTTCGTCCCAGGGGACGCGGTCGTGTGTGCGGCCCATTTCGCCATCAAGGACGCCAGGCTCGAGGACGCGGCGATCAGCATCATTCCGACTCTGGGGCCCACGAAATAGCAGCAGTCAGAGCGCCGTAAGCCGCACGCGGGACCGCGCGCTCGAACTGTTGGTCCCGAGCACGCTCGACAAGCAAGATTTTGCGCCCGGTGAGTAAGCGTGTTGCTGCGGGCTTCGCGCCTGGAGCGCCAGCAGGTTCGTTGTTTCGACTACCGACCCAGGCAGTACTATCTTTGGACTATTAACCGAGACGACTATGCAGCCCCTTGCTCCATATCACGGATTATGGTTTCCGCTCGCTGTCGCGGACTTGGCTGGGCAATAATGGGTCGTCCAACGATGATGTAATCAGCGCCCGCCTGTATCGCCTCTGCTGGCGTTGCGATCCGCTTTTGATCATCGGCACTTGAGCCCGGTGGGCGGATACCTGGCGTTGCGATCAGCAACCGCTGATTATCAACAAGCCTCCGAATATCATTGGGTTTGTCTGCGGCAGAGGCAATTATGCCGTCACTTCCGTATTCGATCGCATCTTTGACACGGTGCTCAACCAGCTCTTTCACCGTCCACCTGTAACCCATTGCACGCAGGTCGTTATCGTTCATGCTGGTCAAGACGGTAATCGTGAATATTTTCAGGAATTTCGATTGCCCCTTGCCTTGGACCGCCGCTTCAATGATCTCGCGGTCCCCATGGACCGTGACGAACTTGATGCCACGTTCCTTTGCGCTCTCGACCCCCTTCCGGACGGTCTCTGGAATGTCAAACATCTTGTAGTCGAGAAAGACATTCTTACGGCGCTTGATTAGGCCATCGATAAGCTGGTCGACGCCCGGCTTGACGAATAATCCCAAACCGATCTTGTAAAACGAGACTACGCCGTCGAGCAGATCGACCAACTTTTGGGCCTCGGCAACGCTCGGCACGTCCAGTGCCACGATAAGCCTCTCGGCCATCCGCTCAGGAACATCACGCATTTGCGAATCTCTATTGACCGGCACCACCCTGGCGGCTGCGATTGGCATTCCCCCTCCGCGAATCAGTTCAACAAATTGAATCACTACGCCAGCGCGCATACAACATGCAGCGTTCGGAGGGTACCGACTAATACACAGCCGAACCCTGGACGGCTATACACAATAGGTTCGGGTCGTAGGAAGGCCATTCTCTTTTCGCGCGCGCGCAAGATGAAAGTCGTTGAGAAAACCCGGGAAATCCCACTGTCGGCGCTGATCGCCGTGTTCTTTCGCGTCGGCATCACCAGCTTTGGCGGCAGCACGGCCGCGGCGCTCTATCGCGAAGCAGTCGAACGCCGCCGCTGGCTCGACGACCACGGCTTTGTCAGCGCCCTGGCGCTGTGCCAGGTGCTGCCCGGCGCCAATCCGGTGAATCTCGCGATTTATATCGGGGCGCAGTTGCGCGGCGGGATCGGCGGCACGCTCGCCGCCATCGGCCTGATCTTCCCGCCCTTTTGCTTCATCCTCGTGCTTGCCGTGCTTTACGTGCGGTACGGCGCTTTGCCGCTCGCCCATTCCATCCTTGGCGGATTGGCGGCGGTCGGCATCGGCATGACTTTGTCGGTCGGCGCCAAACTCGCCCGCACGATACGCAAACCCGTTCCGGTCGCCATCGCTGCAACTTTGTTCATCACCGTCGGCGTACTGCACTGGCCGATGATTCCCATGGTGCTGGTGCTGGCGCCGCTCAGCATTGGTATTGAGCGGCTGTTGTTGAAAGCCGAACCGCAATGAATGAATCGCGGCTGCTCGGACTGTTTCTGGTGTTTGCGCCATTGTCGCTGATGTCGTTTGGCGGTGGCCAGGCGATCATTGCCGACATGCAGCACCAGACGGTGGACATCCAGCATTGGATGAGCGGGCGGGATTTCGTCGACATTTTTGCGATTTCCCGTGCGGCGCCGGGGCCAAGCACGCTGATCGCGGCGCTCATCGGCTGGCATGTCGCCGGTTTTGGGGGTGCGGCAATTGCGGCAATTGCGATTTATCTGCCGTCCTCGCTGATCGTCTATGCCGCGGTGCGCTGGTGGCACGCGGCTGCGGATTCGCCGTGGCGCGGGATTCTCCAGCGTGGCCTGACACCGATTGCCGTCGGTCTCGTCTTCGCCGGCGGGCTCGCGGTGCTCGAGGCGGCACGTGTCAATGCGCTGCAGATTTTTGCGACCGTCATTGCGGCGGGACTTCTCACCACGACGCGGGTAAGCATGTATGCCATAATGGCCGGCGCAGCGGTGGTCTTCGCCTTCGCGCAACTGCTTTGAACAGCGGAACCCGCCTCTCCCCTTGTGGGTCGACGGCGGAGCGCCGCGCGACGGAGTCGCGCCACTGGCGCTCCGGGCGAGGGGTGCGTTTTATAACAATGTTGATCGAAACACGCCGCGCGCCAGATAATCACCGCGCCGGGAAATTCTCCGCCAGAAGCTTTTTCGCGTCGGTATAGCGTTGGTTGGCAACAACGTCGTCGCCTTCCATGCATTCCATGATACCGAGCTGAAACACGGCGCGGGCCTTCGCGATATTCGGTGAATCCGTGCGCTGATCGATCAGTGCACTGACATCGCTGCCGAGTTTCTGGCAATCCGGTTGTGTCGGCGCCGTCGAATGAGCGGCCGGCGTCTGATTGCGGATTCCGGCAGACGGTCCGACGGCCGCTATGGCAGAGCCGGCCAGAACCACGCCGATCGCTGCAATTGTCAAAATCCCGACTGGAGTACGCATCTCATTGTCCTTCCGATTTCCGTTGCCGGCGATTGAACGGAAGGAAACTGTCCCGCCCACGGCAGGATCATGTGCGGATCAAGGCAATGTGTACGGGTTTATACCGGCGTCACAGGCCGGGAACACAGGACCCGGCAGTGCTACTCCGCCGCGAGGCTTTCGGAATCCATGGCAACGCCGCAGCGCGCCAGCAATTCGCGCAAATCGCAGATCGCGGGAAAGATCTCGTTGTTCCAGTCTGCGCCCTGCGCGTCATGCGCGGCCTGTTCGCGTTCGACAATATCCTTGTCCTCGCGAAAAATATTTTCGGTGAACCAGGTGATGAATGGCCAGGCGAGATACAGCACCGCCGCGAATTTCGGCTTTTTCACCGACAGATAACCGAATGTCCGGTTGGTGCGCTGCTCGCGATCCTGCGGCGTGTAGCCAAGCCACACATCCAGCACGGGATCGCCGTCGCTGACGAAGAATTTCAGGCGCTGATAGGGATATTCGGTGCGGATCGTCATCAGGTCCTTGCGCTGCCCGGTGTCGCGCGTGTTCACCACGCCGAGGATCGCCGCTTCGCCCACCGATCCCCGTCCCGCCGCGCGCTTGAAGGTATAATTCACCTCGCACCAGTCATCACCGGCCTTGCGTCCGAGACATTGCGTCCGGATCAATCCCATCTGCCGGCGATGCAGAAACTGGTGATTCATGTCGAACAGGTTTTCGTGCATGAAGGTGTAGTGGCAGGCGACTCTGCGATTGAGCCGCCGCGTCACGTAGTCCGGACGTGCTTTGACGCCGAGCAAGGCCGGCTTTCGCGCTTCGGCGAATTCCGGCTCGCCGGGAAAGATGAAGATGACTCCGTCCACTTCATGCACCGGATAGGCGCGTACGCCGTTCGGCAGATGCTCTTTGCCGAGGTAAGGAATCTCGATGCACTTGCCGGCGCAATCATAGGTCCAGCCGTGATAGCCGCATTTCAGACCGTCGCCCGCGACCACGCCCATATGCAGCGGCACCTGCCGGTGCGCACAGCGGTCCTCCAGTGCAAAGACCCGCCCGCTGCTGCCGCGATAGAGCACGATGGGATCGCCCGCGAAATTCACCCCGCGAGTCGCGCCCTTCTTGACTTCATAGGACCACGCAACCGGGTACCAGTAATCCGGATGGGTACCGACGCGGCGCAAATCGCCGCGCGTACCCGATACCCGATTGGCATGGACATTCATTTGATAGCTCCTCCCTGCATGCCCACGCTCAGCGTGGTGATTTGCAGCCAGACCGTCCCCGCATCATGATGAGGTCATGAACTCGTTAATTTCAATCGCGGAAATCGCCCGCAACTTCGCCAAAGTGGCGCCGGCTTGCGAAGAATGGTCGATCCGTCTGGTGCGCCGGCGCAACGAAGCGTTGAGCGTCACGCGCGGCACTGCCGATCCGGTCCGGCGCGGCGAAGATGTCGGCGCAATGGTCACGGTCACCGCGGAATCGGGGGAGCGGATTGGCGTCGGATATGGCGCCACATCTGACACCACCCCGTCCGGCCTTGGCGCCGCGGCGCGCGAAGCGCTCGCCTGGGCACGCCGTTCGGCCGGCCATCTCATCGCCGTCCCCAAACCCCGTTCAGGTGCCGTGCAATACGATCACACCGCATCAACGGACATCCCCTGGGATACGATCGCGATGCCCGCCAAGCTGGACCGCCTGCATGAACTTGCCCGCAACCTGAAACGCGATGGCCGGATTACCCATTGGCAGGCGAGTCTGTTCTATACCGATGAAGAAACTGTATTCGCGAGTAGCACGGGCGATTTCATCCGCGAAAGCCGCGGCATCATCGTGCCGGGAATTGAAGCTTCGGCATCGGCCAAGGGCGAGACTCAGACCCGGACGCTGGGCCGCGGCGGTATGATCCGCCAGGGCGGATTGGAACAGCTCGATCAGCTGGCGTTCTGGGCGGCGGGACCGCGCATCGCCGAGGAAGCGCTGGAACTGCTCGCCGCCCCCGACTGTCCGGTGAAAACCACCGATCTGCTGCTCGCGCCGGATCAGATGTATATCCAGATCCATGAATCGATCGGGCATCCGCTGGAGCTCGACCGCATTCTCGGCGACGAACGCAATTACGCCGGCACCAGCTTTGTCACGCCCGGCATGTTCGGTACCTATCAATATGGCTCGCCGCTGCTCAATGTGAGTTTCGATCCGCGCGTTCCCGGCGAAGCCGCCAACTATGCCTATGATGACACCGGTTCTGAAGCGCAAGCTTGCCATCTGATCAGGAACGGCGTGTTGCAGCGCGGCCTCGGTGGCGCATTCAGCCAATCGCGCGCGAACATTCCCGGCGTGGCGAATGCGCGCGCATGCAGTTGGAACCGGCCGCCTATCGACCGCATGGCCAATCTCAATATCGACCCCGGCGTCTCGACATTCGAGGAACTGGTCTCGCAGGTCGAAGACGGCATCTATATGGAGACCAACAATTCCTGGTCGATCGATGACAGCCGCAACAAATTTCAGTTCGGCTGCGAACGCGGGCGTCTGATCAAGGACGGACAACTCGGACCCGTGGTGAAGAATCCCAATTACCGCGGCGTGTCGGCCAATTTCTGGCGCAGCCTGAAAGGGCTGGGCAATGCCGATACCGTCCGTGTGCTGGGTACGCCGACCTGCGGCAAGGGCGAACCAAATCAGGCGATCCGCGTCGGCCACGCCACGCCGCCGGGCTTGTTCGCCGCTGTGCAGGTCTTCGGCGGCGGCTGAAAGACAAACAGAATCGTTAAGGCAGTGTGTAGCGGACGCCCAATTTGAAATAGCGCCCGACGACGTCGTAGTTGCTGACATACCACCAGATGATCGGCGGATCCTTGTCCAGCAGGTTGTCGATGTTGAAGTAAACCTGCAGGTCCTGGCCATCCGGCTCCTGGATCAAGTCATAGGACAGCGCCAGATTCCATGTGATCGCCGCCGGCCAGATGGCACGGTTGATGCTGAGTGGATTCGAGGGGCTGTAGTTGGGATCATCCGGCCCGATATTGAACGCTGTGCCTTGAAGGAACCGGATTGGCGAATAGTATCGCATCTGGAGATTGGCGGTGAACGCATCGAGCAAATAGGTCAAATTCACGTTCCACGACCAGCGCGGGGCCTGGGTTGCGTCCGCATAGTTCGTGCGCTTAACCGTCACTGAGCCGTTGGAATTGACGACACTCTGATACGTTGTCTGTTGGTTGATATATGAACCCAGCGCCGAGAACTGCAACGTCCCGGGAATTTCGGCGCCGTCGAGCGGAATCCGCTGACTGATATTGATGTCAACGCCGTCCTGGATTTCGGAGTTCAGATTGACATCGAGCAGGTGGAGACCGGTGATGCCAAATATACCGCTGGTTGGGGTAAAGCTGTCTGGACCCAAACCCGGGTCGAAATTGATCTGATTGCAGAACACGGGAAGGTGCTGCAGCAGACAGCGATTGATCACGTCCTGCGGAGCGACCGTGGTGATTTGGCCGGATATCCGGATCCGGTAGTAATCGACCGAGGCACGGAAGCCGGAAACTATGGGACCCGCGTCGGGCGTCGGCTGTAATACCACACCGCCAGTGACGTTCTGGGAGACTTCCGGCTGCAGATTGGGATTGCCGGTGGTGAAAAGATCGCTCAGCCGCTGTGACACGCCGGTAATCGGATTCTGCAGATTGGTTGCCGACGTGGTCGGAACCACGGATAGTTCCCTGAAGTTCGGCGCCCGAATGTCCTGGGAGCGCGTAGCGCGCAGCCGCAGCCAATCTGTTACATCCCAGGTGCCGCCGTATTTCCACGTCCACACGCCGCCGGTGATGCTGTAGTTGGTGTAGCGGCCGGCAGCGTTTAGATCGATGGCTTTGATGAACGGCAAATCCCGCACAACCGGCACACCGATTTCACTATAGGCTTCGTATACCGACTGACTCTCGAAGTAGGAGCCTGGATTCAGCGTCGAATACACCGCTTCAACGGCGGCTATGGTCCCGCGCTGATCGATGCTGTTGTAGCGGTAATTACCGCCGACTGCGAAAGCGAGCGGCCCCGCCGGCAGATTGAACAGTGGACCGGCCAAATCGGCCTGCCCCATATACTGCCGCAAATTCGTTTCGGAACCGTCCGGTCCGGTCGCGATATTGGTGATGTAATTGAGGGCCCCAGCGGGCGCGACGCCGAATGGGTTATAGGGCTGACAGCCGCTGGTGGCCTGCGCCATTACCTGTGCCGCGGTGGTGACGCCGTTCCCTGGATTGAGATAAGTCACCTGGCTGTCGCTGGTCAGCGGTTGGCACCCGTTCATGGCCAAATCGAGATTGGCGGCTATCGGCACGTCAAGGAACTCCTGCCAGATGTTCGCGCGGCCGGCGCTACCCTCCAGATCCCAATTCCAGTCGTTGAAAAGCGTGCCCTTAAAACCGAAGAACGATTGCACGAGGATATTTTTGTTTTGCGCCGTATCGCCGACGTGAATCCCGTCCGGGGTTTCCTTGTTGAGTTGGATGGCCTGAACGCCGTTGGCGGTCATCAGCGCCTGGATCGATGCCGGAATGAACGGATTGCCCGACGGCACTTTGATGAAGAGCGGAAAAGGCGTGCCCTGCGACGGGTCATCGCTTTCCAGCTCACCGTAATTGACCATCGCGAAGGCGGTAATGTTCGGCGTAACGTCGTATTCGAAGCGCGCCAATCCCGCCCAACGCTTGTAGGGCGGCGAAAGCTGCCGATTGAGGCTGCTGGCGCCGTAATTGGCGGTGCTGCCGATCATGTAGGAGCCCCCGACGACCGATCCGAGCTGGAACGGATGGGGATTTCCGCTGCTGTCGAAGGTCGTCGCACCGGCCGTGTTGCCGTTGATGTTGGCTGTGAACTGGGTCGCCGCCGGACAGGGTACGGCTTTGTTGGTAGCATTATTGAGGCAGGCGGCGATCAGGCCACCTTCCGTGCCGTTGTCGACTTCTGCGTTGTTGCTAAATACATTGAACGGAAGTCCCAGCGCCTTGGCGGTCGAGGCGGGGAGCGAGACCAGGAATGGCTCGCGCCTGCCCCAGGCCCGCGCATACAGGGTCGCGGTATTGTACTCATTGGCGAATTCGCCGCCGATGACGAAATGACCGCGGCCATTCAACAGCGCCGTGCCGTAGGCGGCGCTGACGAATGTCTGGTTCTCGTCGCCGCGCTGCGAAGTACCCGCGCGTGCGTCGCTGGTGAAGCCTTCGAGATGGTCCTTGAGAATGAAGTTCACGACGCCGGCAACCGCATCCGAGCCGTAAGTCGCGGATGCGCCCGTGGTCACCACCTCAAACCTGTCCAGCAGGCTTTGCGGGATCATATCGGTGTCGAAACCATTGGTGGCATTCACCGGCGTGGGCCGCATGCCATCGATCAGGACGAGAGTGTCGGTGGCGCCGAGCCCGCGCAGATTGGGCAGGCTCTGAGCCGCCGCAATAATACCGTTGGTATTGCGCGTTAATCCGCTACCGGGCTGGGCGAAGGGAAGCTGTTCGATGACGGTGCCGACACCGGTCAGTGCGCGGGTTTGGACCTGGACCCCACTGACCTGCGTCACCGGCGTGGGCGCGGCGAAATTCGCCGCCCCAAGCAGCGACCCGGTGACAATGACCTGTTCAGGCACGCCCTCCGGGGTTGCGGCCGGCGCAGCGGCCTGTCCGAATGCACCATGGCCGCACAAAAGCGCGAATGCAGATGCACTGAGGTATAAGGACGCGTGACGTGACATTGTCATGGTTTCCCCCAACCAATGGGCGGCATTTCCGCCGCTCTCGTCCTGAGGTTGAGTGTAACTTGAGGGGAACACCGGTGAAAGCGGATTCGCGGAAATCGTGCACCATGACCGGCCGGCGACAGGGCAGGCTGGTGTCCACGAGACAGCGATCCGGTTGATCAGAAATCCGGAGTTTCAGTCTGCGGTATTGGAAACAGGTTTTGATGGAAGACATCCGGGTTGTTTTCCGCACACGCAGTTTCTATTAACCGCCCGCCCGATTTCCGCCATCGTTGCTGCATGCTTATAGGTTCATTGAGCGCGCCGGCATCGTCCACGGTAGCAACGCCGGTCATAGTTTTCCCGTCCGGAGCTATCGTGTACCGCTCCACGACGTGCTCCTGATCGGTGTGCGCCGTACGGAAATTGTCAAGATAACTATTCCTGCTTTGAAGTCCGACCGTATCGACCACCAGTGTGTCGCCACCCTCATAGTGCCCCACCGATTCGCCGAACCAGGAAGGCTTTACGTTTTTGGAATGTACGCGATCCAAAAGGATGCGGCGGACCATGTGATCGCGCTGCCATATGATCCAGATCTCTTTCGGAGTCTGAATAAAGAACATCGGCTCCGGAAAGAGCCATTGCGTGGGAACACCGCCGGGGTAACACTGAGCCTGCGCAGCAAAAGGCACAGCGCGAATGCCGCTGAGAACTTCTTCGTTCGACGCCAGCATTTGCGCGGCCGCCCAGGATTTCAGGACGGTGTCCTTGCTATTGCCGATTCGCAGAGTCGGTTGGCCGCCCTGAATATTCGCGTGATAAGGATGTTCGGGGTCATCACCGACCGGTCCGCGCCCATAGCCGGGCGGAGGTTGCAACCAATCAGCCGTGACTCCGTCCCATCCAAAGTCGGCCGACCCAAACAGCGGTATCGCGCTACCTGATGCAGCAAAGAGAGCCGAGTAACTGGATACACCCAGGATAACCAGTACGAAGCCTCCGATGAGGTGTAGGCGCACCCGATTTCGTAACATAGGTCCTCTCTCCGCTGCCCGCGTTCAATAAAATCAGTAAGCACATTCCACGACCGCTGTACCCGGCGTGGCGCGAATCCCTCCAGCACGACTGTCCAAATTCGAAAAAATAGACCCTTATTGGCAATCGCGTCACCACGAATTGCGCAGCTTTTTTGATTCCCCGACAGTGCGGCTGGATGAGGCGTGCGCGTTGTGCAATCTTGATCCAGGGCACGCTGATGCGCGATCATTTCCTCCAACTTGCGGATTTCGCCGCCACCCGCACGCGCAGCGGTGAAGGATTTCTTCTGCGCTATTCCGGCGAGCAATCACGCTTCGTCCGCTTCAATCGCGCCGCCGTCCGGCAGTCCGGCACTGTCGAACAGCATTATCTCACCATCGAACTGTTCAAGGGGCGCCAACATCTCTCGCAACAGCTCGCGATCACCGGCCTTGCCGGCGACCGGCAGCGTCTGGACGGTGCGATATCGGAGCTGCGCGAACTGCTGTCATTCGCGCCCGAAGACCCGCACTTTTTGGTCAGCGATGCGGTCTGCTCGACAGAGCGCAACGACGTCGGCCGGTTGCTTTCCGATGACGCAGTTATCCCGGTAATCCTGGATAAAGCCGCCGATTCGGATTTCGTCGGCTTCTACGCCGCCGGACCGATACATCACGGATTCGCCAACAGCTTCGGCCAGCGAAACTGGCACACAGTGCACACATTCAGCCTCGACGGCTGTTTTTACCTGCAATCCGACAAGGCGGTGAAACTCTCCTACGGCGGGCGCGAATGGGATGAATCGGTATTCGCCGAGAAAATCGCCCACGCCCAAACTCAGCTGTCGTTTCTGGAACGCACGCCAAAGACGATTGCGCCGGGCGGCTATCGCGCATTCCTCTCCACCGCTGCTACGGAGGAACTGCTGGGCCTGCTTTGCTGGGGCGGATTTGGCCTTGCGGCACACCGCACCGGGGCGACGCCGCTGATCCGGCTGGCCCGCGGCGAGGCTGCGCTCAGCCCGATGGTCCATCTCGTCGAGGACACCAAAGCGGGCCTCGCGCCCGAATTCCAGGACGAAGGCTTTGTCAAACCCGCCTCCGTCACGCTGATCGAGAATGGACAGTATAAGGAATGTCTCGCCGCGCCGCGCAGCGCCGAAGAATTTCACGCCCTCCAGAACGGCGCCAATGCCGATGAGGCGCCGGCAGCGCTGGAAATGGCGCCCGGCCAGCTTGCCGATCAGGACATATTATCTGCGCTCGGGACCGGTCTTTTGATCGGCAATCTCTGGTACCTGAATTATTCGGACCGCAATGCCTGCCGCCTGACCGGCATGACGCGCTTCGCAACCTTCTGGGTGGAAAATGGCGCCATCACCGCGCCGGTGAATGTCATGCGCTTCGACGACAGCATCTATCGCATGCTCGGCGACAATCTCATTGCGCTGACTGCCGCACGCGATTGGCGGCTGTCCACCGACACCTATGAGGGCCGCTCAACGCGCGCAATGCATATCCCTGGCGCGCTGATCGACGACTTCCGCCTCACTCTGTAACGCGCCGGACCTTGTAGTCTCCCGGCACCGTGCGGAACGCAATATTGATGCGATTGGCGCCATTGATGGCGACAATCGCCAGCGTCAGGTTCACGAGTTCTTCCTCGCTGAACTGCTCGCTCGCCGTCGCATAAACCGCATCCGGAACACCGCCGTGGTTCAGCACGGTGAGCGCTTCTGTCCAGGCGAGAGCCGCCCGTTCACGTTCGCTGTAAAACGGGCATTCGCGCCACGCGCTCAGCAGGTACAGCCGCTGCTCGCTCTCCCCGGCTGCTCTCAGCTCCTTGGTATGCATATCCATGCACCATGCGCAGCCGTTGATTTGCGATGCCCGCAATTTCACCAGCTCGAGCAATATGTGCTCCAGACCGCATTCGCGGACATATGCATGCAACTGGGCCATGACATTCATGGCCTCGGGCGCGGCGTCGCGCGGATTGAGGCGTGGCTTCATACCGCTGCTCCTCATTGAAAAAGCCGTTGCGCATCCGCACGGTTCATGGCGGACGTCAAGCTGTCGAACGTGCCGGAGCGAAGATCGTCGGCGATTTTCTGGATCGCGGACATCGCCACCAGTGTCGGCGCGGAAGCGATGGTGATGCGCGCAACACCGAGTTTCTCCAG
>JAGWSK010000005.1 GCA_028869355.1 Alphaproteobacteria bacterium
GTGAGCTGGCGCAGCAATGCCGCAGGATCGCGTCGTTGTTGAAAGGCGATGCCCGTGCGGAGCTCCTGGAAGTCGCGGCATCCTGGGATCGACTTGCGGAGAATAGCGAAAGGCGAAACGGAAGCTATTTCAGATTTGCCAGCTTCGTGGATCGTTAAGAGGGCGACGGTATCGCGTCACAGACGAGCCTCAGAAATCCCGGTTTCGCGCTCACACTGTTCCGCGTTGCGCGCTCGCTTGCTCAATTCTTCAGCAGCTCTGAAAAAAAGGGCGCGCTCTTCCTCGGTCCGCGCGAATTTGGCGCGAGCCAATGTTTCGAGGAGTTGCGTTTGATACTCGGTCACCTTATGACGCCAATACCGATCAGTTGCATATCGGCATAACGGCGACATTGGTATTTTGTTTTAAGCAAATGCACTGCATCCGCTGAGTGCGATTAACCATGCACTGCTGGATCATGTCCTTCACCTCGCCTGCAACATCTTCAATCCGAACATCCGGATCGAATCTGCCAAAAAATTTGGGATCAAATCGGCGAAAGCCGCGCGCACGAATCGGCGAGTCAGCGCGGGCGTCCGAAACGCCGGAACCATCCTGCCGTTTTGTCCTCAAGGCCAACGAAAGGATGATCGCCATGAAAGCATCGGTCACTGCGCTTGCACTGCTGCTGTCCACCGCCGTTGCGATGCCGGCATTCGCGGTTATGGAACCGGCCGTGAATGTCGATTTGTTGCCCACTCCGACGCTCGCTTCGGTGGACGCGAACTTCACCGGCGACATGCTTGCATTTACCGCGCGCGGCAATGCCGATGTCGCCTGCCGCGGCATTACCGCGACATTTGCCGGCGGGAGCACCGCGATTCTGTATCGCGGCACACTGGCGCCCGATGATCAGGTGAAAATGCCGCTGCCCGGCGGGGCGCGCGATATCCGCCACATGGATTTCGATTGCTACGCGGTCGATCGCGGACGGGCAATTCTCAATGTCGCCGCCAATGTCACGCCAACTTACGTCGTCCCACCGGGGTGAGTCAGCGCGACAGCGGTGCGATGACAAAGAACAGGAGATAAATCCAGGCGGCGGTGATGCTGATTCCCGCGAGGCCCAGAAGCAAGGGGCCTCCAACTGAAAGGCTTTTTGCACGCATGACGCAACTCCGCTGTCCTGGTCTTGGTAGCGGGTAGCGGGGACCGCGGCAAGGGCGTGAACAGCCGCCGTCCCGCACGAAAGTGTATCATGAAAGTGTATACTGGCGGGAGGTGGGGGATCGGTCTCAACAAGGAGAATCCCAGATGCTCGTGGCGCATATTTTGAATGAAAAAGGTCGCGACGTTGTCAGCATCCGGCCCGAGGCAACACTTCAGGATGCGGCCGCGGTGCTGACCCGGCATCGCATCGGCGCTCTCATCGTGCGCGGCGAAGCCGGAGCACTGATGGGCATCATCTCGGAGCGCGATATCGTCCGGGCCATTGCCGAGCTTGGCCAGGCTGGCCTGGCGCTCCCAGTCAGTACACGGATGACTGCGAATGTCGCGGTGTGTGACGAATCCGGCACGATCGCCGAAATCATGGAGACCATGACCCGCTTTCGCTTCCGTCACCTGCCGGTCGTTCGCGACGGCAAAGTGTGCGGCATTATTTCGATCGGCGACGTGGTCAAGAGCCGGATCTACGAAACCATCCGCGAAGCGGAGGCGCTGAAGGAATACATCGCCACCGCCTGAGCTTTACGTCTGCCGGGGCGCTTTCCGCAACCAATTGCGCCGGGGCCCCGTTGGCTTCACGAATCGGAGATCGCCGGGCATGAAGCACGACACACGTCTGAGCGCGGGCATGGGAGTTGCCGTGCTGGTGGCCGGCTTCACCCTCGCCATTGCCGTGCTCGCCGGCGTCTTCCTGGTACGCGACTGGACCCAGGATCAACAGCCTTACGCGCAACTTGAATGGCCCGCGCCGGTGACGGTCACGGCCGGCGCGCTGCCGCACACGGATCACTTACGCGCGACACCGCAGCGCCTGGCAAAAATCTCCCGTGCACACCACAGGATTCGCGCCTGATCCGGATACGGAACGAAGCCGCGAGCAGCCGGAACAGCGCTATTTCGTCCCCGTTTCAATTTCGGGTGCCGGCGATAACCGACGCGCCGAAACCCAAGCCCAAAGGAGACCAAAATGCTGAAGAAGAACCTTGTTCTCGGCGGCGTCGCGACTCTTGCTCTGGCGGTAGCGGCATCTGCCGCTTTTGCCCAGTCGCCGCCGCAATATCCCGATCATTCGCTTCCCTGGGAATTTGCCAAAACCGCCCAGCTGAACGCGGACCAGGCGTCGATGCCTGGAATCATTGCCAGCAAAGTCACGCTCGGCACCACCGCAGCTGTCGCTTCCAACAGCTCGGCGGCCGACGTCGAAGCCTACAACCAGGCGCTCGCAGCGCAGCAAAGCGCGGCCCGGCAGGCAGCCGACCAGCAGGCGCAATATCAACAGAGCTGGAACGACTACCAGCAGAAGCTGGCCGATTATAATGCGAGGATGGCGGCCCTGCAGTCCAGTGCGGTGGTTACTCCCGCACCGGCCGTCAGCGGAACCGTTGTGGCCTCGTCGGGTCCGGTCCTCGGCTCAACGGTGATCGCGTCCACGCCGGTCGTCACCAGCGAGACCGTCGGAGCGCCAATGGTCCGTGAGCGGATCATTCACCGCCCGATCATCGCCCAGGAAACCGTGACCCGTCCGGTGGTGACGCAGGAAACCTTCACGCAGCCGGTCGTGCGTCAGGAGACCTTCACCCGTCCGGTGACCCACTGGGAAACCTTCACGCGCGATGTCGTGCATAACGAGACGGTGACACGCCCGGTGGTGACGCAGCAGACCTTCACCCGCCCGGTCATGCAGGATCAGATCGTGCGTGAGCAGGTCATCGATCGCCCGATCATACGTCAGGAAGTGATCGGCACGAGCCGTACCGTGATCGCGGAAAATACCCCCGTGGTCGATCGTTGGGTGAGCATCTATCCGCATCACGAACGTCTCGTGGTGTTCTCAACCATCCCGAGCTTCACCTCGATGAGTGGCGCCCAGGTGATGGACTCCTCCGGCCAGATCGTCGGAACGTTCAATCACATGACGAACGGCGCGGCGGTCATCACGCTCAATGACAATCGGACCGTGGCGGTGCCGAATGACAACCTGCGCTACGATCCGGCCGCGAACATCGTGGTTGCCGATCTGAGCTACAGCCAGATGGATGCGATGCCGGCATTTGGCTAGCAGCAGTCTGATCGCCTGTGGCCGAGACCAGGGGCCGGTTCAATCGCCGGCCCCCGGTGCTATCGTTCGAACAGCGGAGTGCAATATGCGTTCCAGCCTTTTGATCACCGTCTTGAGTACACTGGTGCTTATCGCATCGGGGGCATCAGCAACCGCGACGACGCAACCCTTACATCATCGTCCGACGGCGACTGTGGAACCCAATGGGACGAGCTGCCCGATACAAAGCACGCCGCCGACAATTTCCCCCGGCAAGGGCGCAGCCGCAGCTGAAAATTCTCACGACAACGCCATACCGCGAGGCCCCGTTATCACCGGCAACACCGTCTGTTCGGCGACGGACGGTGACGCGGCAACCAATATCGCGCGGGGCAACGCGTTGGCGAAGCCGGAACCGCTGAATTCGCCGACGCTGATCACGCCGCGTCATTGAGGACTCCTGCTCGCGCACGGTTGTTCCCGGCAGCAGCCAAAAGCCTCACAAGAAAGGTGAATTTTCCAATCATTTCGCATTTGACTTGGGGATAAGCCGCGCCTATATCAGCCGCCCACGCCGCTCGCGACGGTTCCTTCTTGCGGGCGGTGTTGCTTCTCTGGCATGATAAAAGTTCACGTCGGACGGCGCTCTTTGACATTGTGATTCGAGGAAGGGGAACGTGGGCGGCGGTTCGATCGCATCCGTCCGGCCTTGGCCGGACAATACAAGATCGAGCTTTGGCTCGCGTTCTTCAGTCAAACATGGAAAGTCGGATTTCGGGTGCAAGCCTGAAATCCTGACCTCGTCATGAATGACGGA
>JAGWSK010000551.1 GCA_028869355.1 Alphaproteobacteria bacterium
ACGGTTGCGACGTTTACGGACAGCAATCCGAATGCTCTGGCGGGTGACTTCACGGCGACCATCAACTGGGGCGACGGCTCGTCCTCGACCGGGACGGTGGTAGCCAATGCCAGTGGCGGCTTCGGCGTCATCGGCACGCATGGTTATGCCGATGAGGGCCACTACCAGGTCGGCCTGACGCTCACCGATGACGGCGGCAGCACGGCCGGCGTGACCGGCACGGCCACAGTGGCGGATGCTGCGCTCGCAGCGACCGACGCCGCTATCAGCGCGACCGAAGGCACACCGATCACGGCCACGGTTGCGACGTTTACGGACAGCAATCCGAATGCTCTGGCGGGTGACTTCACGGCGACCATCAACTGGGGCGACGGCTCGTCCTCGACCGGAACCGTGGTAGCCAATGCCAGTGGCGGCTTCGGCGTCATCGGCACACATGGCTATGCCGATGAGGGCCACTACCAGGTCGGCCTGACGATCACCGATGACGGCGGCAGCACAGCCGGTGTGACCGGCACGGCCGCAGTCGCGGATGCCGCGCTGGTGGCGACAGGCGCCGCTATCAGCGCGACCGAAGGCACACCGGACACGGCGACGGTTGTGACGTTTACGGACAGCAATCCGAATGCCACGGCGGGTGACTTCACGGCGACGATCAACTGGGGCGATGGCTCGTCTTCGGCCGGAACCGTATTTGCCAATGCCAGCGGCGGCTTCGGCGTCGGCGGCACCCATAGCTATGCCGATGAGGGCAACTACCAGGTCGGCCTGACGATCACCGATGACGGCGCCAGTACGGCGGGCGTGACCAGCACGGCCGCAGTGGCGGATGCTGCGCTCGTGGCGGCTGGCGCCGCTATCAGCGCGACCGAAGGCACACCGATCACGGCCACGGTTGCGACGTTTACGGACAGCAATCCGAATGCCACGGCGGGTGACTTCACGGCGACCATAAACTGGGGCGACGGTTCATCCTCGACCGGAACCGTGGTGGCGAATAGCAATGGCGGCTTCGGCGTCGGCGGCACGCATGGCTATGCCGATGAAGGCAACTACAAGGTCGGCGTGACAATCACCGATGATGGCGGCAGCACGGCCGGCGTGACCGGCACGGCCGCAGTCGCGGATGCCGATGTAATCACGGCAAAAGCCAGCACAATCGTCGTAAATCCGAACACCTGGCTTAGCACCGCAACTGCCAGTTTCACCGATACGAATCCCGGTAATATGGCAAGCGATTTCACCGCGGTTATCGATTGGGGTGACGGCGCGCGAACGGCCGGCACATTGACCGACGTCAGCGGAGTGATCACGGTTTCAGGCTTGCACGTCTATGGCAGTGCGGGACAGTTTCCCGTCACGGTTACTCTGGCGGATGACTCGCCCGGAACGGCTGTGGCCATCACGCACGCCATCGCCAGTGTCGATCAAGATTCCACGAAAGATCCGGCACCGACCCTTACGATTACGAACCCATCCGTGTCGGTTAGTCCGGGACGTTCAGTATTGCTGCCGGTCACTGTATCGGGATTCGATCCCGACGATGCAGTTTTCGTGACGATTGGCGATATTCCGAGTTGGCTGACGATCACGGACAAGTTGGATGGCCACACATTCGGGCCGGGATCCGCAACATTGACCGCGCAGGAAGTGAACAGTGGGCTGTCGGCAATTTCGACCTATGAGGGCTCAGGTTTTCCGACTGACACACTGAAATTCACGGCCAGGAATACCACGCCTGGTGAAGTTTCAACGTCCGGATCTCAGCAGATTATGGTGACGGATCCACCGGCCACGGGCGCGGGCACAGCCCAGATCGACGGCAACGCAGAGATCGAGATTGGCAATCCGTCTTCGGGGCAGGTTACCTTTGCACCCGGTTCGACCGGCACGTTGCGCCTCGATGATTCGCAGGGATTTAGTGGGACAGTCGCCGGACTCGCCTTCGACGGCAGCAACTTCATTGATCTGTCCGACATATTGTATGGCGCAAGCACCGTCGCGAATTATTTCGGCAATTCGTCCGGCGGCACTCTGACCGTGACGGACGGCGTGCACTCTGCAAATATCAAACTTTCCGGGAACTATCTTGGCTCGTCATTCGTAGTCGCAAGCGACGATCACGGCGGAACGCTGCTGCGTGACCCATGTGATCCTTCGCTGCTGATCCAATACATGGCGAGCGCCTCGCCCAATTCCGGCGAAATAAGCACACCGGCAACGTCGGCCCCAGTGCTCGAAACTCAGGATAGTTTTCTCGCTCCGCCACACGCCGCGTGAGATGAATGAAGTTCACGCGTGAAAATCACGGCCGCGGCCGGTGCGCACTGGTACCAGGAAAAGAGGATGGCGTTCCGGAACAAAACCACGGTAAAAGCTGGAACATCCGACAACCAAAGTTGGAAAATCCGCCGGAGACGTGGCCGAGAGGCTGAAGCGCCTAGCTTTTGTTACGAGCGAAGCGAGTTTAGAAAAGCTGGCGTCCCCGCGAAGGCGGGGAGCCATTTGCGAATTGGAGACGTGGCCGAGAGGCTGAAGGCGGCGGTTTGCTAAACCGTTATACGGTCCTAAAGCCGTATCGAGGGTTCGAATCCCTCCGTCTCCGCCATTAGTTATTGATTCTGCTATGTTATTTTGACTTTATTGAAAGCGGTTTGGTCGCTAGCTGACCCATTGCCGTCATTCTGCTGATGCGCCGTTTGATTGTTCGATTTCCTGCTTTTGGAATGACCGGCGGCAATTGAGGAAGGGAGACAGGGTGCCGCTGTGCGGAAAATGATTGCATCGCGCATCCGGATCCCTGCTCAGACCTGTGCGAATCCTCCGTCAACGAAAAGTTCGGCCCCATTGATATAACTGCTGTCGTCAGACGCGAGGAACGTGACGACTTTGGCAACTTCCTCGGACCTGCCCAACCGACCGAGTGGAATGGCGCCGGACAGCATCTTCAGGCGCTGCTCGCCCACCGGCGAAGAAGAGAACAGCGTCTGCAGGCCCGGCGTATCGATGGAACCAGGGCTGACCGCATTCACCCGAATGCGACGCTCCTTAAGGTCGGCGGCCCAGGTGCGCGCGAAGGATCTTGTCGCGGCTTTGGTCGCCGCATAAACGCTGTTGGCCGGCAAGCCTTTGCTGCCCACGACCGATGCATTGAGAATGATCGAGGCCCCGTCCGGGAGCAGAGGTAGCGCCTTTTGCACCGTGAAAATCACCGCTTTGACGTTGGTTCCGAAGGTCGTGTCGTAGAGTTCCTCAGTGATCGCGCCGAGCGGTGCGTATTTCGCAACGCCTGCATTTGCGAAGACAATATCGAGCCGGCCCTTTTCCTGGCGAACACGTGAAAAGAGGCGATCAAGATCGGCTGCATTCGACACATCGCCCTGGACGCCGGCCGCATCATGGCCGATCTGTTCGACAGCCCCGGTCAGCTCGCGCGCGCGCCGGCCGGTGATATAGACGTAAGCACCCTCCGTGACGAAGGCTTTGGCTGTCGCGAGACCGATGCCGCTGTTGCCACCGGTAACGAGTGCAATTTTGCCCGCGAGTTTGCCCATTCGGTACTCCTATTCGTGCGTTGATGGTGGGGACGCAGATACTTTGCGCAAGAGCGGTGCGAGTAAACTCGCGACCACGAAGATTGCGGCGATGGCCATGAATGCATCCGCATATGACAATGTGGTGGCCTCGCGATAAGTGATAGCCCAGAGCTGCTTCAGCGCCGCAAGACGCGCGGCCTGGGGATCGCCAAGATCCGCGGCATAGCGGCTGCCGGCATTGGCGATGAGATGATTCATCGCCTCATTTGCCGGCGTCAGATGCGACGCGAGGATAAGAAAGTGGAAATTCGTGCGGGCGTTCAGGATGGCGCTGCAAACTGCAATCCCGACCGCACCGCCCAGATTGCGCATCATATTGAACAGGCCGCTCGCATATTTCAGCCGCTCCGGCGGCAGGCTTCCCAGGCCAAGTGTCACGGCGGGAGCGACGGCAAACACCTGTGGAAAGCCACGCAGGATTTGCGGCAGCAGCAATTCGTTCGCGCCCCAGTCATGGGTGATCGAACTGAAGCTCCACATCGAGGCGGCAAAGCACGCCAGTCCGAACATCATAAGCCAGCGCGTGTCGAATTTGCGCGCGAGCACGATATACACGGGCACGCCGATCACCGATGCCACGCCCGTGGAAAATGTGGCGGCGCCGATCTGCCACGCGCTGAAGCCGCGCACATAACCCAGGAACAGCGGTGTCAGATAAATGGTGGTGAAAATTCCGACGCCGGTGATGAAGGAGAGAAGGCAGCCGAGCGCGAAATTGCGGTTGCCGAACGCCCGTAAGTCGACGATGGGCTGCGGAATGGACAGACTGCGCAGCAAAAATGCTCCGCCGGAAAGCGCCGCGATCCATGCGCAATCGCGAATTGTCCTGTCGTCAAACCAGTTCCAGCGCGAACCGTCTTCAAGCACATATTCCAGGCAGCCGAGACTGACGGCCATCAGAACAATACCGAAATAGTCCGCGCCTTTGAGAAGTGAGAAATCCGGCTTGTCGATGCGCACCAGCCAAGCGACGAGCAGTGCAATCGCGATGCCGGGCAGCACATTGATGTAGAACAGCCAATGCCAGCCAAGCGAATCGGTAATCCAGCCGCCGATCACTGGTCCCAAACTCGGCGCCAGCGACGCGATCGTGCCGATGACCGCGGCGGAATACACCCGCTTTTGCCCCTGGAAATAGATGAACGAAGACGTGAAGACCGTCGGTATCATCGAGGCGCCGAGCAATCCCTGCACGGCGCGAAACACGATCATGCTGCGAATGTCCCAGGCGAGACCGCAAAGAAAGCTCGCGGCTGCAAAACCCGCCGCTGAGATCGCGAACAACCAACGCGTGGAGAAAACGCGTGTCAGCCAGCCGGAAAGGGGAATCATCACAATCTCGGCAATCAGATAAGCCGTCTGCACCCAGCCGATCTGATCCTGTGCGGCCGAAAGCCCGCCGCCAATATTCTGCAGTGACGAGGCAACGATCTGTATGTCGAGCAGTGCGATGAACATGCCAGCGCACATCACCGCGAAAGGAACGATCGAGCGCAGCCAGCCGGAATCTGCGTCACTCATGGTCAGTCTGCCGGATGCGTGTCTACCGTAACGGTGGTCGAGAGACCGGGACGCAAGCGGCCCAGTTGTGACTCATCGCCATCCAGCAGCACGCGCACCGGAACCCGCTGCACGATCTTGGTGAAATTGCCTGTCGCGTTTTCCGGAGGCAAGATGCTGAAGGTTGCGCCCGTCGCCGGAGCGATGCTTCCGACATGACCGCGGAATGTTTCGCCCGGCAGGGTATCGGCGCGGACCGTCACCGATTCGCCTGGCCGGATATGCGCCAGCTGGTCTTCCTTGAAATTGGCGTCGATCCAAAGTCCACGCGCCGGCACGATGGAGACAAGCTCTGCGCCGACCGTCGCGTAGGCTCCGATCCGCGCGCTGCGATTTCCGACCACGCCATCCACGGGTGCGCGCAATTCAGTGTAACTGAGATTGAGGCGCGCAATATCGCGGTCGGACTTCGCCTGCGCCAGATCGGCTTCGGCCTGCTGCTTTTCGGTCGCAATCACCGCGAGCTGGCGCTCCGTGGCGGTCACCGCCGCGCGGGCCTTCTGGCCCGAAGCCACCGCCTCTTTGTACGCTGCCTCGGCCTTCTCCACATTCTGCCTGGCAATGGCGCCGGTGGTGAACAGACCCTCGTCACGCGACTGCTCTTTCTGCGTACGGTCAGTCTCCGCGCCGGTCAAAGCAATTTCCGACTGCGCTTGCGCAATCATCGCGTCCTGGAGGCTGCGTTGCGAGTCCAGGTTGGCAATCGCGGCCTGCTTTGACAGGACCGTCGCTTCGGCTCTTTGCAGCGCGGCGCGATAATCGCGATCGTCAAGCTTGACCAGAAGATCTCCGCTGCGCACGGTCTGGTTATCGGCGACAGCAATATTCGCGACAAATCCCGCCACTTTCGGCGCAATTACCGTGACATCACCGCCGACATAGGCGTCGTCGGTCGATTCAAAATTGGTCAGCGATTGCCACCACTCGTATCCAGCTGCGGAAGCCCCAATCACCGCCGCGACAACTCCAGCTCTGATCGCCATCCGCGCGTATCGCGCATACACGGGGGCCTTACGCGCAGCACTCGAATAGGAAAGTGTTTCGGAAAGGCTCATTTCCGCCTCCGCTGGTTCGGCGCTCTACGCGCCAGTAATTCCTCGCGATATTCGTCATGGCTGATGTTCCCGGCGGCAAAAGCGAGCCGCCGTTTCGTGCGCTCATTGGCCGCCGGACCCGGTGCGAATATGCAGGACTTCTCATTGATGGGACGTCCGCTCTTGCGATCGATCACCAGCGGATCGGCCGGAGCGCCGCTCGCGCGATCGACCACCGTCACGCTCGCGCCCTCGGGCGCGAAATGCCGGTTCCCAAAGGCCAGCATCGCGACCAGTACGGGTCGGAAATCCCGTCCACGGTCGGTGAGTAGATATCCATAGCGTGGCGGATGCGAACTATATTGCCGCCGCTCCAGCAAGCCGGCTTCAACCAACCCATTGAGGCGGCGCGCGAGCATCCCCGGCGCAATGTTCAGGCTGCTTTGGAACTCATCAAAGCGAGTCAGACCATGGATGGCGTCGCGCAGGATCAGAATGTTCCACCACTCGCCGACGCGTTCGAGACTGCGGGCAATTGGGCACTGCATCTTGCCGAAACTGGTACGCTGCATGGCCGCCTCGTTTAGTGACTACTGTTATAGTAGTAACTAAACCGGCGTTAGTCAAGCGGGATGCGAACCGACGCTACTAATGCCCACGCGCGGCGTCGCGCACGGTGCCGAAGACGATAGGAGAAGTTGCAGGGAGGCAAACGAGTTCTCGGCAAACAGGTCGATCCCGATCGCGTGAATGAAAGCCGAAAAGAGATGGGCTTCGCACTTTCCGTCGAGCAAAACGTCGCTCGCCTTGCCAATCAGCCACCTGCGGCTAGTTGGGGTGTGATTACGGAATTCGCAATATGTCCGCTCATGGCGATGAAGCGAAGTGCGCCGCGCAATCTGGAAACGTCGCTCGCTAACCGGACGTCGCACAGACGTGGCGCCCCGTCAGTGGCAGGTCCGTAGCGATTCCGTGCACGCGCGCGAACTTTTCGCTGCATCGGCGAAATAATTCCCTGTTCCGTTTGGCATATTCCTAGCGGCGCTTGCCGCAGAAAACCCGCCAAAAATATGCGGCGCGCCCGGGCATCGCGACGGGCCGCCGTCATACCCATTTTGCGCTGCAAATTCGCTGCAAAACGGCCGTTCGTCACCGGACCCGGACTGTCGGATGGCGCGCGCCCAAATGGAGAAGAGTTCGCAGCAGACTGGGAGCACCGCCATCGTGGGCCTATTTTGCGCGGCCGAGGAATCCCTGCGCAAGCATCGGAATCCGCAGCAGCGTGCCGCCGCCGGACACATAGAGCGTCCGTTTGTCGGGGCCGCCGAACCCGAGATTCTGGCAGCGCCTCGTGATGCACCATACCGGGATGGCGCCGAGGTGCTGACCGGCCGGGCTGAAGACTTCAATGCCCGAATCCGTCAGCGCATAGATCCGGCCGTCATTGTCGGTGACCATCCCATCGGCCCGCGATATCGGCGGCTCCGTCGGGGCCCGCGACACGTCCCGTCCCACATATGGGGCGAAGACCCGGCGATTGGCGAGGCGGCCGTCTGGCCGCACATCGAAGGCATACATGTTGATGCCCTGAGTGTTGTTCACATAGAGCGTCTTTTCATCGTGGCTGAGCTGCAGGCCGTTTGGCGCATTGATCCCTTCATCGGCCAGCATGATCGCGCCGCCGGGCGGCACGTAGTACACCCTGTGGGCCGGAGGGTCGGTGAAGTACAGGCCGCCTTTGCTGTTCGCTACGATATCGTTCGGACGGCCGAAGGGCTTTCCCTGGTAGTTGTCGGCGATGATTCTCTCGTGTCCTTTCGGCCATACGACGCGAGGTCCCATGAAACCGGGTCTCGTCTGGATTGAAACGAGTTCGCCCTGAGCGGTGAAGACCATGCCGAGCGGGTTGAGCAGCCCACCGATGAAGGTCACCGGTTGATCGTGTTCGTCCAGCCTCACAATGCGGTTGGCCTGCGACTCGGAAAAGATCAGGCCGACATTCGGCAGCCAGAAGGAATCGTCCGAACTCGTCAGTCCCTTGATCACCACCTCGGGCATGGTGCCTGCGGCGATGACCCCCGGGATGGCGGGAGACGGCTGCAGCGCAACGGTGTTGGGTGGCGTCTGGGCGGCAGCCGGAGACAGGCCGAGGCCTGCGGCCACCATCACCGTCAATGTCATGAGTGCCCGGTATATCATCGGGAACGGCTCCTTCACTGGTCGAGATGGTGAAACACTAGCACAACAGACAGGGCGCACGATGGCCTGCACCGGTCATCCCGGCCGGCGGATGTTCTGACAAATGTACTCTTAGAAATCCGGCTTGCCGGCCTTTGGCACGTCGGAATCCCTGTTGTTATAGTATTCATGCGGGTTCTCGGCGCAGATGCTTTCCGGGAGCAGGTCCGGATTTGGCACATAGGTCATCGTTGCGGTGAAGGGCGCCGTAAATACACCCGCGTCCTCGATCGTCACTTGCGCTTGCAGGAACTTGCCACGGTGCCTGCTCCAGACATCGCCCGCGAACATCCAGTTTTCCTTCCTGTTGCGCTCGATGGCGCCTTTGACATCTTCGTAATCGCGCAGCCGGTAACGTTCCACTATGTGCAATTTATCCGTATACGGTGTTCCGAAGAGGTCCTGCATCGCATATCGGCGGCCGGTTTTCACACCGACGGTATCGACGACGAGTGTATCGCCCTCGTAATGGCCGATCGAATCGCCGTACCAGGAGGGGCGCAGCGGGTTCGGGTGTGACGCGTTCAGCCGTATGCGGCGGACTTCGTTCTGTGGGCTGGAGTACACGAGCGTGACCCTGTCCTTTTCCTGCAGCACCGCCACTATGAAGTTCTTGAAGGTGAAGGGCATCGGCATGGGCCAGCACTGGTTCGAGGGATTGGGAAAGGTAATTCCGGCAAGCGACATTTCGCCGAACTTCCTGACGGTCTCCGCCGCCCATGGCTGCAGAAGCGGATTTTTGTAGTCCCCGACCAGCTGGTCGTAGTCGCTGACGCCGGGCGTGCCCGCCGGGAGGACTTGCCCGCCATCCGAGTTCGCCGTCGACTGCGCCCATCGCGAAAGATTGGTGATGGGCCCTTGACCGGAAGCGGGCGGTTCGAACCAGGGAAAGACGGGGTGCTGCCACGTTCCCGAAAAATCAGGAACAGCGGCTGTCTGTGTTGTGCCGCCCGATAAGTCGCCGGAGGGAAGCGTTTGCCCGATCGCAGGAACGGCCGACATCGCCACGGTCACATAGAGCAGAAGAATTCGATGCAGTGCCATGGCACACCTCGCTTGCCGGTGCCGTCCTTCGGGCTTTGGCAACGAGGTCGCCCATCCCCAGCGCGGAATCTGGCGTGCACCTTAACATTGGCGCGGCGATAACTGGAATTCTTTCGGCGCCGGGTCGTGTCCCAATTTGGGCATAAACATGCGGTACCGTCGCACGTATGAGGAATTCGGCGGAAGGCAATTGCCGCCTCGCGTGCAAGGGGAGTGGCGAGATCAAGATTACTGCGAAACTTGAGCCGGAAAATTCGTCCACCAGCAGTTCAGTTAAGGGGCAGATCTACAACAACGGCGGGCTGCTTACTGCGGCGGAGCGATCGGCAGAAACACGCCTTTTATACAGTCGGTATTGCAGACCGCGATCTGAATATGGTTTTTGTGCTTGAACCCGCTGCCGGCGTACAATTCCTTTCCTTCCGGAAACAGACCTCGCGCCGTGTCGAACGGCTCTACCTTGCCGTCAGCAATGATCGTGTGTAGGTGCTTTATCACCGCGCAGTCGAGGTAACGAAGGACCGAATCTTGGCTTTGGTCTTTCCGCGCCGCTTTATTCACTGGCATGGGTACGCCAGCTTGTTTCTGCTGCTTTTCAAATGAAGCATGCGCTGCCGTACAAGCTCGATGTTTTCTCGCACCAACAGATCGAGGCAGTTGCCGAGGTCAATAACCGCGCCAATTACAAACGGATCGTGGTAATCGCCGCGCCCTTTCTTTTCCTCAGCCCATTCCATTGCGCGGCGCGGGTCGGCTTCCCAGAAATAGACTCCCGGGCCGAGCCAGTCGAAGTCGCCTTTGCTTTTTAGCAGCTCGACCTCGCCGTTGACGGCCTTCATGCCAAGGGACTTTTCGCACCCATGATAGCCGAGCACGAATGACGTATTGAGCCGCGCCAACGGCTCAGGCCTCTTTGCGTTTGCGCCCCGGCTTGGCGTCACCGCCGTACTCAGCGGTCAGTTCGCCCGATTCGTTATAGATGCCTTCGCGAATCAGACCCCTGCGCGCGATGGCCTTATTGCGAGTCATTTTTCGCGTATGAATCTGAATTAGCTTGCGAATTGCCTTGCGTTGCGCGTCCGTAGTCATGTCGCTCCTCCCCAACGCGGCGTAAACGCTACCGCAACGGGAGTCCGCTGTGAATCCTTGTGTGTCAATTTGTAACGGATTTCCCTTGAGTCGGTTCTGAACAAATTGGCCACAATTTTCACTAATCCTCTACGCAGAGCCGTTCGGTATTCGCGAAAACGAGAACCGGGCCAGATTCGCCCTGACCTATTCTGGTCGCTTACTGAGTCGGGTATGGTATGCCCTAATTGATTTTCTCCCGGCCGCTCGGCGGCTTATTCATCGATCCCTAAAACGGCCGAGACGTGGTCCGGCGAGGTTTTGGTTTACCCCGGATCCATGCCTGTCTTTCTGATCACGGGCGCAGCTTCAGGCGCCGAGAAATATTTTATCAAAGTCCGTGCAGCATCGGGTGAGTGCGCATCCTTATGAATCGCTGCGGCGAAAACGGTCGTCTCCTGGATGTCGGCCGGCAGCGGGCCAAGATAATCGATGCCGTTGACGTGAATGAGCTCGCTCACCTGCTGGAAACCGATCTCCGCGCCGCCGCGCGCGACAACGACGCCCACCGGCGTGCCGGCAGGCGAGATGACAATCCTGCCTTTGAGCTGGTCAGCGATACCCCATTTCCGGATCAGATCGTCCATATGCGCTCCGCTCGGACCGGTCGAATAAGCAATCGATTTCGCCGCGAGCAAGGCTCTGCGCACTGCGTCGCCCGAACTGAGGTCGATCTTCGGCGCGCCCGTCGTGACCGCCACGCCGACACCGGATTTGGCGACAACAACCCGCGTGGCCTTCACCAGCTTGCCGCGCGCGATCAGGTCATCGATCTGCGCGACCGGGAGGATGACGACATCGGCGGTCTCACCGTCCGCCACGCGCTTCGCGACTTCGGTCACGCCGCCCCAATTGGTCGTGACCTTGTTTCCCGTCATCTTCTCGAAGCCCGGCAAAAGCTCTGTATAGGCTTCGCGGAATCCGGGCGAGCCCACAACCGTGATGCCGGCGGCGAGTGCCGGACCAACCATCGCGGCGGCCAGCATTGTGACTGCTGCGAACAGGACTTTCATTGTGATGCTCCACCGCTTCAGGGGCCCGACTTCAATTTCGAGTTTGACAGCTATGCGGAAAAAGAGAAGCACAGGTTTTGGCCGGCCAGGCGTGACCCGCCGCCGTCATCCCGCTAACATCGGCGAAATACTGACGGAATGGAAAATGAGAACGACCACCGGTTCGAACGCCCAGCCTGACCGTATTGTCCGACCGGCCGACGACTTCGTGCACACTGGGCCGGGCACAATGGCCGGGCGCTACCTTCGGCGTTATTGGCAACCCATTTACGTATCGGCGAAGCTCGCGCAGGGGTCGGTCATTCCGATCCGGATCCTCGGCGAGGACCTGGCGCTCTACCGCGGTGAAAGCGGAGAGGCACATGTCATGACCAACGAGTGCCCGCATCGGCTGAGCGTCTTGAACACGGGCTGGATCGAAGGGGAAACCCTTCGCTGCCGATATCATGGCTGGCGCTTCGACGAGTGCGGACGATGTGTCGAACAACCGGCCGAGCCGAAACCCTTCTGCCATAAGGTGCCGAAACTCGCCTCGTATCGCACGCACGAAGCGCACGGCCTCATCTTCGCCTGGCTCGGCGTAGGCGATGCGCCGGCCTTCCGCCCATTGCCCGGCCTGGAAGGCGGCGCTCGCGAGGGATGGACCGTCTGCCCGTCGGCCGAAATGATCCCGTGCAACTATTTTCAGAGCGCGGAGAACATCATGGACGACGTCCATGTGAATTTCTCCCATCGCGATCACCTCGTGAACACGGCGGCGCGACCGTTCGTCCCAACCAAAACCTGGGCCCGGGAGACATCATTCGGGCTGACGCAATTCCAAAAACGCGGAGAGCAGACCGATCAGATTCATTTCATCATGCCGAACCAGTGCTACCTGGCCCACCCGCTTCGCTCGGCGCGAGATGATAAGCCATTCTGGTTCAAGGCGCTGTTCTGGTACGTCCCGATCGATGACGAGAGTCATCTCCATTTCCTCATCATGGTCTACCACACGAAAAGACCGGAGCGTCCGGGAGGCACTCCCGTCCATGAGGAGATCGAGGCCATCCTTTCCGGCCGAAAGACCTGGCAAGATGTTGCAAGGCACCCGAATCTCATCCGTATCCAGGACGGCGTGGCGATCTGCGGACAGGGGAAGATCGTGGACCGCTCGCGGGAACGGCTGGGCACTTCGGATGCGGCGGTGATCCTGCTTCGCAAGATCTGGAAGCGGGAGTTGAAATCGCTTGCCACACAAAATGCCGTTACCGGGTTCGGCACGCCGGACCCTCAAGCCCTCCGGCAGGAGGAGATGGATGCAATGGGATTCAACGCGTGAATCCTTCGATTCCAATGCTCGCGCCGGGATTTCACGGGCATCCGAAATAGATAATCAGCCCCCCGCGGGCCTTTTTTCAACGCGGCGGCGCGCGGCCTCAAGCCGTTGGCGATTGGTCACGGCCCAGTCGACCAGAGTTCTCACCGGGACGAGCAGATCACGTCCGAGCTTCGTCAGCTCGTAATCCACCCGGGGCGGCACGGTGGGAAAGACCTTGCGTGTGCAGAAGCCGTCGCGCTCGAGATTGCGCAGCGTCGTCGTCAGCATTTTCTGGGAAATACCCGCAACCGCCCTCTGCAATTCACTGAACCGCTTTGGCCCATCCCCGAGAAATGTCACGACGAGCACGGTCCATTTGTCGCCGACGCGGGCGAGAACATCACCGATCAACCGGCATTCGTCGGTGAGATTCTGGTGCCTTAGTTTCCCCAGAGTGCCTCCTTGCGCGAGCCAGCACGCTCCTTAAATAGGGTAACGCACCAATAGATACTGTGAGCGGCCCGCGTCAGCAAGCCGAAGCTGTGCGTGCCGGGGAGATTGAAAATGATCGAACGCAGACCCTTCAACGAACTCGGAGGCGCCAATCTCGGTTGGCTCCGTACACGGCATCATTTTTCCTTCGCCGATTATTCCGACCGGCGACGGATGAACTGGGGCCGGCTGCGCGTCTGGAACGATGACGAGATCGAGCCGAATACCGGTTTTCCACTCCACCCACACGCCGACATGGAAATCATAACCTATGTCCGCGAAGGCGCGATCACCCACCGCGACAGCCTTGGGAACGAGGGCCGGACCGAAGCCGGCGACGTGCAGGTCATGAGCGCAGGAACAGGAATCCGGCACGCCGAGTACAATCTGGAACCCGCCGTGACAAAGATCTTCCAGATCTGGATTTTGCCGTCGACTGGCGGCGGTGAACCGATATGGGGAACGAAGCCCTTTCCCAGGGGCGACCGTTCGGGCGCATTCGTGACGCTGGCAAGCGGCAAGCCGGGCGATGATGGCGCATTACCGATTCGGGGGGATGCGCGTGTTCTGGGCGCCAATCTGAAAGCGGGTGAGACGGCCGAATATCGTCTCGGCGCGAAGCGTCATGGATATCTTGTGCCGGCATCGGGATCGGTCAAAGTGAACGGCGTCGAGATCGGCGCGCGCGACGGTGCCGCGATCACCGATGTCGATGTCGTCAACGTCACCGCACTGACCGATTCTGAAGTCATCCTGGTCGACGTGATCTGAGTCGCGCTTTCGGGTACAGAATCCGTGCAGCCCGTGGCTGGGTTCCGGGTGCAAGCAGATCATGATTCAGCAAACGCATCGCCAAATCGGTGATGCAGGAGTCGCGGCCGGGATGCAGCTGCAAACAGCATAAACGTCCGTACACTGTAAATCTGTCGTCATTCCTGCCGGACTGAATTAGCATCCGGCCCGGGGGCAATTTCTCGGGAGGCCGTCGTGACAAATCGTTCGACAAGTCGTGCGCTTCGCGGTGAGTTGCTGAGCGCATCGGTTCTGGCCCAATCGGCCGCGACCCGGTTTTCGGTCTTTGCGGCGAGCGGGGCTCTGCTTGCGCTATTGGTTGCTCCGGAGAGAGCGCTGGCCGCTGATGTCACGTGCGTACCGGATCCATCAGGCACCGCGATTGCCAATGCCACGGAAACTTGCAGCGGCGCCGGAGACAAGATCAATTACACGCTGCCTGCGATCGTGTCCTCAACCGTCACGCTGAACAATGTGACGATTCCGGGCACCGCACCGGGCACGACGGATGCGGTTGCGATCAATCCGGGCGCCACGTCGCAGACCGTCCTCGCCACCGGGGGCAGCATCACCGCGGTCGCCGGCAATGGCATCAATGTCACCGCAACGGCCGGTAACGGCGCGATCAATGTTGGAACGGCCGCCAATCCGATCAATACACCAATATCGGGCGGCAACGGCACTATTACGGCGCAGGGCATTCTTGTGAGCGGCCGCGGCGCGATCAATGTCTTTACCGGCAACGTGCCAATCACCGGAACATCTACCGGCGGCGGTTCCTGGTCATTTTTGATCTCGCAGACTCTCGCCACCGCGGTGAACGCGCCGGTGACCCTGAATTCGCAAGGCGCCGACGTTGCCGGGCGCGGCAGCATCCTGGTCAGGAATGCCGGGACTTCTCCGGCCGACACAGTCACTGTGATCACCAGCGGTATTGTCACCGGGCTGGCCGGCGCCGGAATTCAGACCAGCTCGGTCAACGGCAACACGGTGATCATGGCAAGCGCGCCGATCACCGGCAGCATCGGCGCAGGTAATAGCGGTATCAGCGCAACCGTGACCGGCACCGGCAATGCAGCGGTCACGACGTCTTCCGCTGCGACTGTCACCGCAAACGGTGCGGCGACCGGTGTACTGGTTTCATCCGGGACGGGGGGCATGAACGTCAATCTCGGCGCCAATGTCACCAGCGCTGCGGGCAATGCGATCAGGACGACCAATTCCAGTGTAACCGGGACCAACACGGTCACAATTGACCCGGCAACCGTCAAAGGCCTGGGAACCGGCGGTGTCGCCGTCATTGACATGACGTCGGCGAGCGGCGGCCTCACAACACTGAACACGGCTGCCGGAACTGCGATTAATTCGGATTCAGCGACAACTGCCGTGCAGAATGGGGATCTGGCCATCAAGGGCACGGGCGGCAGCATTATTTTCAACAACGGCGGTACGCTGCGCGGCACGGTGAATTTTTCGGCCATCACGGTGAACACCAACGGCACTTTCATCGACAACAGCGGCTCTTGGTCCACGACCGGCGTGAGCACATTCAGTGCCGGCAGTAATGCGGTGATCAATTCCGGCACGCTCTCAATCAATGGCACGACGACGTTCAACAATCTGCAGACGCTCAACAATTCCGGCACCATTGCGCTTGCCGGCAACGGAACACTGGATGTGCTGATGGCGCCCGGGACGTCCTATGTCAGTTCGGGTTCGGCACGGTTGACTTTGGATGCTTTGCTTGGTGCGGGTACGCAAGCCTCATGTGCGGCCGGGGCCGGACAAATTGCCGATTGCCTGTCGATCGGAAATTCCAGTGGCACCGGCACAGTGATCAGCATCGCCGACACCAATGCGGCGGGCCCGGGACGGCTCAATTTCGGCGGCATCGTGCTGGTCCACGCCGCCTCTGCCGGGGCTCACGATTTCACACTCGGTGGCAGCAATGTCGTGAACACGCCCCAGGGTGCGGCGATTCCCAAGGGCTTTGTGCAGTATCAACTGTTCTACGATCCGGCGAATGTCAATTTCACTCTGGCCGGCGTTCCCGCAGCTTCGATGATGGAGGTCGGCTATGCGCGCGCCGGCCTGCAAACCGCCTGGCAGGTTTCGGCTGACGCCTGGGCCGACCGGATCGACGATCTGCGCAACGGCGGCGTCGGACAACATGACATCACGATTTGGGCCAAAGCCGCGTACGGCCAGCTCAATCGCGACAACACGCAATCTTTGACCGTGCTGGGGTCACCCATTGTTTATGATACGTCATATACCCAGAGCACGGTCGGGCTCGAAGTGGGGGCCGATACCATGTTGGACGCCGCAGGCGGCACCGTGGTTTTCGGTTTGCTCGGAGGCTATACCAGCTCGCGGATCAGGTTCGCAGCCGATGCAGACCGCGAGACCCCCACGGTCTGGAACGTGGGCGGATATGCCAGCTACTTCATGAACAATCTCTTCGCCGATGTTCTGATCAAGGACGATATGGCGAAGGTCGGTTTCACCTTCCCGGCCCTCACGGCGCTTCCGCATGCGAGCGGCAATTCCTTCGGGGCGAAACTCACCGTGGGCGCGGATCTCGGCGACACGCCGCTATTGGTCGATGTCCAGCCGATTGCATCCGTCTCGTACATCCGCGCAAATTTGGACGATATCGTCGACCCGAGCGCCACATTCGCCTTCCGCAATGGCAACAGCGTGGTCGGGACTTTGGGCGCCCATATCAGCACGAAAGAAGCGTTCACCGGGGAAGCCATCCGGCCATTCACATTCATCGGCATCAATCAGGAGTTCTCGGCGACCAATCCGTTGGCCATTTCCAGTGGAACCCAGGCGCTGATCTGGAAGGACAAGCGGTTCACGACGTTCGGAACAGCGAGCCTGGGACTTGACTTCCTCGAAGGTCAGGCATTGTCCGGATTTGCTGCCGCCGACGGGCTCTTTGCCGGTCGGGCGGATGGCTGGACATTGCACGTGGGACTGCGCTGGATGAATTGACCTCACGCGCCGGCGGTGCGGGCGGATCTGCGCGCGCCCGATATGCCGCCGGCTGGCGTCATCCGTGACGATCCCATCGGCATCGGACCGCGGCGGCGATGCGACGGCACGATCCTGTACATTCCGATGCTCGCAACGGGATTCCACGGCCGCCCGAAGTGACGGCGGGAATGCCCCTGGCTGCGGACATTCGTAGAAGCATCAACTTCGCGAGCTGTCGCCTTTGATTCGGAAATCGCCGTGCGGCTGGCTGGCTTCAGCGGATATCCGCAGAATTTGCAGGGAGTTGGATCGGCATGGCCTGGCCGGCTCCGGGACTGTGTAACAACATTGTTTCAATGTTGCATAAGACTTAGCGCGCTTCTTTTTAAACAATTGCTGTTTAAAGCAAAATTGCGTTGTGCCTGATGTTTAAAATCCCCAATCGCCT